>JAHIFE010000168.1 GCA_018901125.1 Pseudomonadota bacterium
AAGCTGGAAAACTCCACTTTTGTCATTCCGGCGAAGGCCGGAAACCAGTAATTCCATTGGGTTCTGGATACCGGATCAAGTCCGGCATGACGGTTTGGGTGTTTCACAAAATTATTAAATGGCATATTACTTCCAAATGCGATTATCATGTATCTCACATTCCCCGATATTGACTCCGGTTAGATATAATGCAAAGATGCTATAGGACGTCAGTTGCAGCAATTGCTTCTTACAAATCTATCAATCTTAATAATATATTGTTTCAGAAATATGAAAAAGAACAGCAACATATATGCCGAAGACATTTAAATTTATATTTATTAGTATCACAGCTTTATTGGTTCTTGCAGTTATAGTACTTGCAGGACTTGTTTTTTCACTTCAAACGGATTTCGGCAAACGAATCATTGAAACCGAAATAGACAAACAAATCCAGGGCGCTATAACTTTTAAAAACCTGCGGCTAAACCTGCTTAAGGGACAACTTGGACTGGATGATATTGTATTAAAGGATGCTCAAAAAGAAGATATTGCCGGTCTTAAGCGGCTTTTTATAGATATCTCCTGGGATTCTTTTTTTGAAAGAAGCCTGATTGTAAGACAGCTTGAAATCGAAAACCCATGGGTTTTGCTCCGTTTGGATAAAAGCGGAAATCTCAATCTGACAGATGCCCTGAAATTGGTCAAAGATTCCGGAAAACATGAGCCCATAAATCTGGACAAGTACAAATTACATCTGGAAAAACTCAAACTGATAAACGGAAAAATCGGGTTTGAAAAGCCTGATTCGGCATTAACGATCGCAGTAAATGGAATAGATCTTGATGCAAACGGGTACTGGCCCCAAAAAACAGGCTCTTTTGATCTGGTGATAAACAACGGGAGTATAAAAGGTAAGTCCCCTGATGTGATCTTTGGTCCTCTCAAGTTTAAAGCATCCTTTGCTAAAGATATGGTTTCTTCTCTGATACTACAGGGTTCTTCCGGCAACTCCGGATTTGATATAACCGGACGCATAAGCAATGCTTTTAATAAACCATCAATTGACCTAAACGGTGACCTGGATCTATCTCTTTCGGAATTGCAAAATATTATTGGAATTGACCGCCCTTATAAAGGCCGGATTCATGCACATCTTGGGGCAAAGGGTTTAATAAACAATCCTGAAATAGCAGGAACCGTTAATTATGACGGCGGGGTCGTTGCAGGTTATAAAATTAAACGGGCAAACATTTTATTTTTACTGAAAAACCGTCTTGTAACACTTAAACCATGCAGCCTTTGGGCAGGCGGCGGCCAAATAGATCTTAACGGAGCGGTTGATCTTACAGACGCTTTTCCTGAAGGCTTTATTTCCGACAAAATTTTTCCTGATGAAATTGCCTATGATATTGTTCTTGACGGTAAACAGATAGATCTGGAAAAGCTTGGTATTGAAGGTACAAAGATGCGGGGCAGAGTTCAATCAAATATATTGCTCCGGGGCAAAGGCTTTGCGCCAAAGTCTGCCAAAGCTTTTGCAGACTGGAAAATACAGGGACAAAGGGTTGCAATTGATCGGCTGGCTGCTCCTGTTGACCTGCTTTTTTCAGGAAAGGCCGATCTTAATCATGGCATTTTAACTCTTAAACAGGTCTTGTTTAGTTCCCATAAAACAAAATTGCAGGCAGCCGGTCAATACAATATAATTTCTGAGGCACTTGACGGGAAAGTTTTACTTACTTCGCCTGATCTCAGTTCGGCGTTATCTCCATTGGGGATTAAAGATATTAAAGGAAGCGTCCGGTTGGATGCAACGGTTTCCGGATTTGTTAAAAAACCGGTGTTTGACTGCGATGCACAATCAAAAGCTCTTGTTTATCAAGGCATATCTATTGGTGATGTCCGGCTTAAGGCTGGTATGGATAATTCGGGGATTCTTGATATCAGCGAGCTTAAGCTGGTCAACAGAAATTCGGTTTTAGATGCTTCGGGAAAAATTCAGATTTTTGCGCCAGAATCACAAAAACCGACTGAAGCTACGAACCTGGATATCATAAAGGCAAGTATCTTTCTAAGCGATTTTCATAAAGATATTAAGGGTAGTCTGTTTGCAAAAGGTCATGTGGAAGGCCCATGGAAGCATCTTGGCGGAAGTTTTGATATTTTCGGGAAAGATCTTTTAATCGCAGGACAACCTGTGCATGAGATAAAACTAAATCCCGAACTGGACGGAGATGTTATTAAGGTTAATCCTCTAACAATACAGGTTTTACCCGGAGAATCGATTGCCGGAGAAGGCCTGATTTCATTTGACGGAAAATATAAGATAAGCCTGACATCGGAAAGTATTTCCTTAAGTTCAATTGAAGCTATCCGCAAGCTGGGTCTTGCAAAAGGAAAACTTCGCTTAAATATTTCCGGTGATGGATCTTTTGATCATCCTGTACTTTCAGGCAATATTACCATGACAAGATTGCATTTAAAGGGGCAGGACTTTAAGGATTTTAGAATAAATTTTGATCTGAACCAAAATATTTTAAGTTGTAATACCGATATAGGCTTTAAAGCAGACGGAAAAATAAATCTTCAAAACAGCGATTTTGATATAAATGCAGCTTTTAACAAATCCGACCTTTTACCTTATCTTACAATGGCCGGATATCAGGACTGGTCGGGAAAACTTAGCGGAAGAGTTGAAGCGAAAGGAAATGCAAAAAACCCCGATAGCATAAGCGCTCGTGCTGATATTTCGGATCTGAAACTATCCTTTGGAGACAAGAAAACAGTTAATGCAAAGGGTGTAAACCTGTCGTATCAAAAAGGTGCTTTGTTGATTCCTGCTTTTGATTTGGTTTTTATGGATGATGCAAAACTTACCATAAACGGAACAGGCAGGTTAAACGGGCCGGTAGATGTCCATGCCCGCGGCAATATCCCAGTATCAATAATTGCACTGTATATTGAAGATCTTTCCGATATAAAAGGAGATTTAAAACTTTCGGCAGATCTTGCCGGATCACTTGCCCAGCCGGAAATCAGCGCCAAAGCAGACCTTGAAAACATTTCTTTTACTGTTCCTTATCTTTTACAGAAGCTGCATGATTTAAATGGGTCTGTTCATGTGAATTCGAAAGGCATATTTGTTGAAAATATTTATGGAAAGTTAGATGAGGGAACATTTAACATTGACGGTAAAGTAGAATTGAAGGGTTTTCAACCGGGAAAAGGATATATCAACTTTAAAGCCGGAGCCCTTCCAATCAGGATTCCAGATACTATGGATATGGTTCTGGATGCAGATCTGAAGCTTTCCGGCAGTAAAGATAAATCTCTTCTGGATGGCGAAATTGTTCTTGTAGACGGGCTGTATTACAAAGATATGAAACTGAATCTTCTTGACGAACTAACGGAGAAAAAACGCGAAACCATAATGGCCGGGGAACAAAGTCAGCTTCCCTTATTAAAAAATATGGCAGTAGATGTGGATATTAAACACAGAAATACTGTCCGGATTGAAAATAATCTTGCAAAACTTGAAATAGTACCGAATCTCAAAATACAGGGCACAGCCGGTCGTCCTTTGATAAGGGGCAGAGCTGCTGTTGAATCCGGAACAGTAGAGTATCTGCGAAAGATTTTTGTAGTCAAAAAAGGAGTAATTGACTTTTTGAATCCTTATAATAATGATCCGACCTTTGATATTAGAAGCGAGGTTGTCGTGCGGCATTGGAAGATTTTTCTGGAAATATCAGGAACCAGGGAAGCGCTTGTGCTCAAACTCACCTCGGAACCAAGTGAAGAGCGTGAAGATATTCTTTCTCTATTGCTGGTTGGAAAAACAAGCCGTGAGCTTACTAAAGCGGGAAGCGGCGCTACACAATCAACCGAACAGATCCTTGCAGAAATGATAGCATCGACTTTAGGAGATGATATAAAGAAAACCACGAGTCTCGACTATCTGGAAGTTGAAACCACAGGTGATAAAACAACGGATAATAAAAATGGTGGGACTGAGGCCTATGTCAAGGTAACGATAGGTAAGGATCTTTCTAAACGTATGACTATAAAATATGCGGTTACATCGGAGAAAGGAGAGCTCATCCGGCGTTCTATTGCAGAATACAAACTTTTACAAAACCTTCGCTTAAGCGGATTCCAGGATACCAGCGGCCTTTTTGGCGGAGAGGTTAAGTACAGGATCGAATTCCGATGATTGTAAACGATAATTATATGAAAAAAATATCTGCGATATTTGAATTTTTGAGTGTTTTGATTATTGGGATTCTTATTTCCGTTTCAGTCTGTTGTGCTGATGCTGAAATCGTAAAAGGTAATGCTCTAATAATCTCGGAGATTAGGGTTACTATTGCAAAAAAAACAGTTGGTGATGAACACGATTCCAGTCTTGGTCAAATGGCTTACAATCTGATTGTCCTTAAAAAAGGGGAAAGATTTTCTCCCGCTCTGCTGGATGAATCGATACGTTTGCTGCAACAGAGTGGAAAATCTAAAGAGATCAATGTGGATTCAAAAGAAGAAGACGGGAATATTATTCTTTTCTTTCATCTCACTCCTTACCGCTGGATCAAGGATATCAGGATTTCCGGGCGGTATCCGGTGTTTGAGCGAGAAGTGCTTGCTGCTATGACAATATATCCCGGAAATGCTTTTGTGCAGGAAGCGCTGAAAAAACAGGAAGCGGGATTAGTTAAGCTTTATAAAAACGAAGGTTATATAGAACCTCATGTCAGTATAGTTGCCGATGAAGATCCGGCTGACGGCAATTACATAATAAAGGTCAAAATTGATAAGGGCCCATTTTACAGTCTTAAAACACTTGATTTTACAGGAAACAATAATTTTTCCACCACAAGACTCAAATGGAACATGAAAATATGGCGTGATGCTTTTTTCCCGGCAAGCTCCGGCCGGTTTATTGAAGCCGATTTTAAAAAAGATATTGATGAACTGACAAAGTTTTACCGAATCAATGGTTTTGCAGATGTTGAAATACAGCCTGTTATTAAAAAGGATTCTAAAAGCCATACGGTTTCCATCTCATTGCTTATCAATGAAGGCCCTTGTTACCATATTATTTTTTTGGGAAATAAGGCTTTTTGGGATAGTACTTTAAAAAAAGATCTGATTCTTTTGCGTGATGGAAACCGCAACGGTTTGGGGCTGAAACGAAGTATAAGAAAAATCAAAGAATTATATCAATCATCAGGATATCTTTCCACTAAGATCAAAGCAGAAGAACAAGCCCAATCGGGAAAAGAGGATATTCGGAAAATTCGTATAGTAATTGAGGAGAATCCAAAAACGATTGTTGATTCCGTTGAGATTGAGGGTAATGTCTCATATCCTGAAAGCAGGATAAGAAAACAAATGCTTACCGAAACCGATAGTATTCCCAAACGTGGCATTTTTGTGCCGGCAATCTTTGAAGAAGACATTTCCGCTATACAGGAGTTTTATATCAGCGAGGGCTTTATGAGCCCTGAAGTTAAACAAGAGCTGGAATGGAACCGTGATCGAAGCAGGGTAAAGATCCGGATTCGTATCAAGGAAGGTGTCCGTACTATGGTTTCTTCCGTTAAGATAAGCGGTTCAAAAGTTCTCACATCCGATGATGCTTTTAAGGTGATTGCATTAAAGGAAAAGCAACCATTCCAAAAATATATGATCAGAAAAGATGAAAATGCATTATCCCGGTTGATCTCCAATAAGGGGTATCCTTATGTAAAAGTAAAAGGTGAAATTGAATTTGCTTCTGACAGAAAGCAAGCCAAAATTACATATACAATCACAGATGGGATATATGTATCAATGGGAGAGGTTTATTTAAAGGGCAACCTCCGGACAAAGGACCAGGCGATTGAAAAAGAAATGGAAATCCGGCCGGGCGAACCTTTTTCTCTGGAAAAAATGCTTTTGAGCCAGAGAAACATTCGGAATCTGGATATCTTCAAAGAGGTTGGTTTCAAGACTCTTGGGCTTAAGGAAGAAAAAGACCGTATCAATCTTATGGTTGATGTTGAGGAACAGAAACCATATTTTATCGAGTTAGGCTTCGGTTATGATTCATCTAAGGAGTTTTATGCGCGCACCGGGATAGGAGATCATAACCTGTTCGGATTAAACAAATATGGCTGGATTAGCGGTGAAATCAGTCAGGCCGGGTATAAATCGGAAATCGGTATAAGTGAACCGCGGTTTCTTGACACATATACATCAGCTTCTATAAAAATATATGCGGAGCAGGTGGAAGAGTTTAACGAGAACTTTGGCTACAAGGCTCTCGGGACATCTTTGAGCTTATCGCCAAAAGCCATTAAGAACTTTACTCCCGGGCTCAATTTCAGCCTGGAACGAAGAGACCAGTATCGTCTGGATAGCTCTCTTCCTTTTGGAACTGTAATTTCCGAAGAGGAATATCAAAAGCGCAGCATACTGGTTATTACCCCTTCCTTGACATATAATACACGGGATTCATTCATCCGTCCGAAAACCGGGGTTTTTTCTTCCCTGCATATAGATATTTCCAAAGGTCTTGAAAATTCTTTTGACGACTTTATAAAATATCGTTATGACCTACGTTACTATTATACTCCGGCTCATCCCTTGACACTGGCTTTTCTGGGCAGGGCCGGGTATATCAAGGCCTATGGCAATATGGGGCAGGTGCCTCAGGATCAGCTCTTTTTCCTCGGCGGAACTTTTAACGTGCGGGGATTTGAAGAAAACCTGCTCAGATTCGACAGTGATGGGAATGCGGTAGGAGGACGTAGTGCTATTTCAGGCAGTATGGAGGCCAGAATAGATCTTGGCGCTAATATTGAGATGACTGCATTTTATGATACGGGAAGTGTTTCAAAGACATTTGTTGAGGCTGGTTCCGATAAATTCCGGTCTTCGGCAGGACTAGGCCTGAGGTATATTACCCCGATAGGACCCATCGGAATACTATACGGACATAAACTTGACAGGGAAAAAGGAGAGAGCGCAGGACAGATTCACTTTTCGGTTGGATACACGTTCTGATTATCTTCGGTATGAACATCAGTAAAATAAAGTAGTCAAACTTGAACATGCTGTAAGAAAATTTGTTCCCAAGTCATATACCTCCGGCACAGCCTATTCTTTACCCTTGAATAATTTTAAATTATTATTTACTTAAAGAGTCTGCTAAATTATTGGACAACATCCGAAATAAAAGCTGAATAGAGGGAGCGTGGTCGTTCAAAACCCTCTGTATAAACTCAAGGATAAGAGGAGCATAAGTTGAATATACCATTTATTCTGGAAAAGGCCATCGGCCTTTATGAAGAAAAGGAAGCGGTTGTTTGCAGCGGCAAGCGGTTTTCCTATGGCCAATTCGGCAAACGTGTTTTCAGGCTATCGCGTCTTCTAAAAGCCCTTGGGCTTAAGAGGGGAGATAGAGTTGCAATAATTCACAGAAACGCTCACCAATATCTTGAGGTATATTTTGCGGCGGCACAGCTTGGCGCAATACTCAATCCATTGAACTACAGGCTTTCGGCAAGAGAGCTTGATTTCATCCTTAAAGATTCAGGCGCTGGGATTTTGTTAGCAGAAGACATTTTCAGCGAAACAATAGATGCCCTCAAGGGACTTAAAAGTTATATAGGTAAGGTAATATGGACAGGGACAGGGGATGTCCCCGACACATTTGAGTCAGTGAAATATGAAGACGCAATTGCAGGGGAAAGCCCTGACTTTATTTCCCCACCTGACATCAAGGATGAAGACACCGCCCACCTTTATTACACAAGCGGAACCACCGGGAGGCCAAAAGGAGTTATGCTGTCACACAAAAATGTGTGCACCCACGCCCTTGCAGCAATCGCTGAATTGAGTTTCTCAGATCATGACAACTGGATACACGCAGCCCCTCTTTTTCATCTGGCGGACGCCTGGGCAACATTTGCAATAACCTGGATAGGGGGCAAACATGTAATCGTCCCGGAGTTTGAACCATCAGTTGTCCTTTCTTCCATCCAGAAAGAAAGGGTTACCATAACAAACATGATTCCTACCATGCTCAACATGCTGGTGAACACTCCGGGTGTTGAGAGATATGATCTGACAAGTCTCCGGGCAATTTTGAGCGGCGGTGCACCCATTGCCCCTGAAGTTGTAAAGAAGATTATGGACACGTTTAAATGTGATTACATCCAGACATACGGCATGACAGAGACAAGCCCCTATCTCACACTTTCGTTATTAAAGGAAAACCTTTCTGTGCTTTCACCTGAAGAGCAATTTGTATTCAAGGCAAAGACAGGCAGGCCCATTATGGGTGTGCTCCTGAAGGTTGTAAGGGATGACGGAAAAGAGGTGGTGCGCAATGCAAGAGAAGTGGGCGAAATAATTGTGAAGGGAGACACGGTTAGCCAAGGTTATTGGAACCGGCCTGATGAAACCGCCAAGGCCATTCGGGACGGCTGGCTGTATACCGGCGACATGGCGGTTATTGATCGTGAAGGTTATGTAAATATTGTGGACCGTAAAAAGGACATGATCATAACAGGGGGTGAAAATGTCTACAGTATTGAAGTTGAGAACATACTCTATAATCATCCGGCAGTGCTGGAAGCAGCTGTCATAGGAGTTTTTGACAGCAAGTGGGGTGAGGCTGTAAAGGCATTTGTTGTGCTGAAGCCCGGGTGCAGTGCAACTGAAGATGAAATCATAAAACACTGCAAGGAGCAAATTGCCCATTATAAGGCCCCTAAGTCTGTTGAGTTTATTGCCGAGCTTCCGAAGACGGGTTCAGGTAAGATATTTAAGAAGGGGCTTAAGGAAAAGATATGATATTTTCGCACAAAGACGCAAAGAGCATAAAGAAGACGGCCCTCCGAGACCTTACTTTCTTTCTGAGCGGCAAGGTCTTCCTTGAATGTTAACCCAAGACACTTTCACAACTGATCATATGTGGCTTTTCTCCGATACTTCGGTATCCATACAACATGATACTTGCATTCCCATGATGTATGATTTAAACTTTTTGTATCGTTCACTTGAAACCTCCTTACCCATAGACTATGAGCGGTTCACGGATAGGAGGTTTTCTTTATATTCCAGGAATTGTCTAACTCTGGGAGTCTCCCGGCAGAGCCGGGAGTTTACCTGTGGTGATTAATTAGATTATATTACAAGTCCTGGTTGGCTGGATGCGGATGGCGGACCTTTTACGGAGGAAAGACATGTTTATCTTGAAAAATAAAATGAATTATATTTATTGCATGCTTATTCTTTTAATTTCGGCTTCTTCATATGCAGGAGAAATAGCTAAATATAAACATTACGAGTATGCAGAATTTGTTGTGGTTAACAGGTTTTATGATGAAAGCGGCGGAATTGCGGGAATGTCGACAACTGTATATTTTAATGACGGTTCGGATAAAGTAATTACATCTTACAGTAAAGAGAGCGTAATCGCTCAAAAAGATGCAAAGATCGAAGCTTTTAAGGATTTTATTGAAAAATATACTAACAAGAAAATTACCTCGTCAAAAGTATCGGAAATGAAGATATTAAACATATTAAGTTCGAATGGATGGGAAGTGATTCACTATGATAATAAGACTCTTACTTTGGTGGAAGGAAGCGGGTCAAAAGCAAGATATTTGCTCAGAAAAGAGGCAAACTAAATAAAGCAGCTACACTATCCACCCCGGGCCGGGATTTACCTGCTATCTACCTGACCAAATCTAAAATCAACTAGCAAAGAGGCGAGAGGGAAAAATTCTGAACATCATTTTGTCCTAAAACGCATTATAATGTACAAATTCAATTGATTCTCTTCTTTTTGGAGCAGAGCTTGATTTTGCAGGATATCCTAGAGGAATAAGTACTACAAGTTCATAGCCGTCCGGCACGTTTATAACATTGTTAGCCTTGTCATGATCTAAAAGCCCGACGACAACTGTGCCGAGCCCAAGTTCATGTGCTGCAAGGCAAAGTGTCTGAGTGAAAATACCAAGATCAAACATGAACCAGTCCGCGAATTTTGTCGGAGCGACACCATTGTAAAATCCTGATGACTTTAATTTGCCGCAAACCGCAAGAAGAACAGGTGCCTGGGTAATTGCATTTGCAGCAGGATTTTTAGGTAAAAGCGTCTCCCTCATATTTTCTTTAATAGTCTTATCCCTTATCACAACCAATTCCCAGCACTGGGTATTTGCCCAGGAAGGAGACCATCTTGCTGCTTCAAATATTGCGTTTAGTTTTTCCTCAGGAACATCTTTTCCCTCATATGTCCTTATACTTCTTCTTGCTTTAATAACTTCCATGATATCCGACATGAGCGAGTCCTCCCATAACCATTCAGATTCTTAATATATGACTAATGAGCCAGTTTCAAAACGTCCCATTTTGGCCGATCTCTGCGTTGGGCGAAAATTTTGCACTTTAGTGAAGCTTTAGCGCTATCCTCGAAATACTCCATGTATTCCTGCGGTTAAAATTTTCACCCGCCTTGACCTTGACCA
>JAHIFE010000024.1 GCA_018901125.1 Pseudomonadota bacterium
GAGCCAGTTTCAAAACGTCCCATTTTGGCCGATCTCTGCGTTGGGTGAAAATTCTAATCCTCGAAATACCGCATGTATTCCTGTGGTTAAAATTTTCACCCGCCTTGACCTTGACCAAACTGAAACGTTTTGAAAGTGGCTCGCAGGAATATGAGATTAGGAGGAGATATGCTCGCCAGGGTATTAAGCAGCGCAGTTATTGGTATAGATGCTTATCTTGTGGAAGTGGAAGTAGATATTGCTAAGGGGCTTCCTTCTTTTACTACAGTTGGGCTTCCGGAAACAGCGGTAAAAGAAAGCAGAGAACGTGTTAAATCCGCTATTACAAATTCCGGATATTTTTTTCCGGATGACAGGATAACCGTTAATCTTGCACCTGCAAACATAAAAAAAGAAGGAACCGGATTTGATCTGCCTATCGCGATTGGAATTCTTGCTGCAACCGGAATCATTACACAAAAAAAGCTTGCAGGGTATTTTGTGCTTGGAGAACTTTCCTTAGACGGCCGTATAAAACCTGTAAACGGGTCTCTTCCGATGGCGCTTTCAGCCAAAGCCGCCGGTTATGAAGGTATTATAGTTCCTTTTGATAATGGTAAGGAGGCCTCAGTCGTTGATGGAATTTCGGTTTATCCGGTAAAAACACTTTCTCAGGTTGTTGATTTCTTTCGTGGCTCTGTAAGACTTGAAGCGGCAAAAACCGATATAAGCTCGCTGTTTGACAAAAACACCGGATTTGAAGTTGATTTTTTAGAGGTAAGGGGACAGGAACATGCAAAACGGGCGCTTGAGGTTGCAGCCGCCGGTGGTCATAATATTATAATGATAGGACCTCCGGGTTCAGGAAAGACAATGCTGGCCAAAAGGCTTCCTTCAATATTACCCCCCATATCTTTTGGGGAGGCGCTGGAAACCACAAAAATATACAGTGTTGTCGGCATGCTTGACCAGGGAGATGCCATGATCGTAAAAAGACCTTTCAGATCT
The DNA here is from genome assembly GCA_018901125.1 of Pseudomonadota bacterium. GTDB lineage: Bacteria > Desulfobacterota > Desulfobacteria > Desulfobacterales > RPRI01 > RPRI01. The sequence goes on from JAHIFE010000024.1 coordinate 988, forward strand.
CCTCACCATACGATTTCAGATGCAGGCTTAATAGGAGGAGGTCATGTGCCAAGGCCGGGGGAAGTCAGCCTTGCGCATAACGGAGTCCTTTTTTTAGACGAGCTTTCCGAATTTAAAAAACATGTGCTTGAAGTATTGCGGCAGCCGCTTGAAGACATGAAGGTTACAATTTCCAGAGCATTATCGTCTATAACATATCCCGCAAGCTTCATGCTTGTTGCGGCCATGAATCCATGCCCCTGCGGCTTTTTTTCAGATCCCAAGCATGAATGTAAATGTACATATCAGCAAATACACAAATACAGAGCAAAGATATCAGGACCTTTAATGGACAGAATTGATATTCACGTTGAGGTGCCGGCAGTACATTACAGGGATCTTATGACTGATTCTGTTTCCGAACGTTCGGAAGAAATAAAAAAACGTGTTTCAGCAGCCCGCCTTGTTCAGGCTGATAGATTCTCTAAATCTAAAATATACTGCAATGCTCAGATGAACAGCCGCCACATAAAAAAATACTGTGTAATTGATGATATTGCATGCGCTCTTATCGAATCTGCCATGGATAAACTCGGGCTTTCCGCAAGGGCTTTAAATCGCATTCTAAAAATTTCCCGAACAATAGCGGATCTTGCAGGGAAAACGGATATTGATTCTGATCACGTTTCCGAAGCTATTCAATATCGAAATCTTGACAGGGGCAAACTATAGTCCGCCTATTTCAAGAAGAGGAGAGAATATGTATTGTTTGCTGGAACATATAGTATTGAATATGGAAGATGATGTGAAGATTTTGCTGTTCTATAGCGATTGTCATAAAATTTATATGCTCCGTTTGAAAGGTTATCATCGATGCTATAATGTTTTCTGAAGAACTTCAGGAACTAATTGTATTTAAGGATAAGGGTTATGCAAACTATTATCTCCATATACAAAGGTATTGCCTTACAAAAAAACGAAGATATTACTTTGCTCAAGGTAATTTCTATCGGTAGACACAGATATAATAACATTCAACTGGCTGATTCAAAGATTTCAAGATTTCATGCAGTGCTCTTTTATGAAGATGAAGATAAGTACTTGTTGCAAGACCTCGGCAGCCAGAACGGACTATTGGTTAACGGGGTGAGAAGTGATTTCGGGCCTGTCAGCATAGGGGACAAAATAGATATCGGCGATTTCACATTAGTTCTTCAGAAGCAAACCAAAAAATCAAAAAAACATAAAATAGCCATTTATGAAGATATCACCGATAACCCCGCTAAAACCGCTTTTTCTCCTGTTACCCTTCAGACCCAAAAAATTAACAGATCTCTTCTTGATGCCGATGGGCTTTTTGTTTTGTATCGGATATGCCATATTGCTAATGCATCTTCAGAGCTATCAGAATCGTTGCAATTGATTGTCGACGAACTATATAAAATCTTCAAGCCGGATAGAGTATTGGTTGCGGCGCTTGAAAACAACGGAGAAGGACTCAATTGTTTGGCAAAAGTGCCGGGGGAAGATACCGAAGTAAAGATCAGTCGAACAATGCTTACGCATCTTCTTGAAAAAAAGCAGATTATCATAACAGAAGATGCTCTGTCCGATGAAAATTTCAAGGTAGGTGGAAGAACTGCGAAGAGCATTCTTCAACTGAAAGTAAAGTCAGTAGTTTGCATCCCTTTAAAATGGGATGCAGAGATTGGAGGCGTCCTGTATATGGATTGCTTCAACAATAAGATATTGTCCAAGGATAAAGATTTGCAGCTTTTCGCTTTGATAGGAGAGGAGCTATCCGTGTTAATCGCGCGTGATTCGCTTTATAAAACTGTTATAGATGAAAAGGCAGTTCTCGAAGAAAAGCTTGAAATGAAAGAACTGGTAATCGGGAACACCCCGGTAATTAGAGATATTATGCACAAGGCCGGGAATGTTCTGGATACTGATATTACAGTTTTGATTACAGGTGAAACCGGGACTGGCAAAGGCAATCTGGCCAAATTTATTCACAAAAGCTCAAGTCGCAAGTACAAACCTTTTATCAAGATAAACTGCTCATCCATACCGGAAAACCTTCTTGAGTCAGAACTGTTTGGTCACGAAAGAGGTGCGTTTACGGGTGCTGAGAAAAGAATCGGCAAAATCGTATTAGCGGATGGAGGGACACTGTTTCTTGATGAAATAGGCGAATTAAGTTTTGCACATCAGGCAAAACTATTAGATGTTCTCGATGATAAGGTCGTCTGGCCCATAGGAGCTAAGAAACTAATATCTATTGATATACGGATTATTGCGGCAACAAACAAAAACCTTGAGGAAGAAATAAAAAAAGGCACTTTCAGGCAAGATCTTTTTGCCCGGTTAAAGATGCGTCGCTTGCATATCCCTCCTTTGCGGGAACGTAAAGAAGACATCCCTTTACTTGCAGGCTATTTTCTCAGTATTCTGCGGCCTAAATACGGCCTTGGCATCAAAAGGCTTTCGAATAAGAGTATGAATTTCATTATTCGGTACGATTGGCCTGAGAATGTCAGAGAATTAAACGATGCGATTTTGATAGCGATAACGAATCATCCAAACCGGCATAATATGTCACTACCAAATACTCTTTCCCCCGATCATTTCGAATTAGGACGCTCAAACGAAAAATTAAAGTCACTTGATGAAGTCGAGAAAGAGTACATCATTAAGGTGTTAAGGCACGCCAGGGGGAATAAGGAGAGGTCAGCAAAAATCCTCGGTATCGTCAAAGAGACTCTCTATAACAAGCTTGAGAAATACAGGATAAACGAACCTATGTACAAGGATGAATGAAACGTCTAATAAATAGACGCTTAGTTAGGTAAGGAAATTCTTCGCCACTGTAACCATGCACTTAACTTACTTATTATAAACATAATTAATTAATCTAAACAGGTGGCATGAGAATTGCCGGTACTTTTGCAAGGAGTTAATTAATGATGAAAACAACTTATTCTGCTATCGCAATATTTTTTTTGACAATATTATTTTTCTTCTCGAGCAGCTTTGCCCTTTCTTCTAAATCAGACATCCTCTTTGTGCTCGACAACTCAGGATCGATGAAAAAAAATGATCCTGAGTTCTTAACTCGAAAGGCGGTTACAAACCTTATTGAAGGGTTAAACAAGGATTCAAGAGTTGGGTTTGTTATTTTTGATAATAAGGCTGACCTTGCAATGCCTCTTACTTCCATTGTGAATCCCAACCTGGGAAAGGATGTAGCGAATACGATGGGAAAGCTTGTTTACAACGGCAAGTATACAAATATTCCGACAGCTATAGAAAGGGCCATCTATGACCTGAAACAGAATGGGAGAAAGGATGCCGAAAAACTGATTGTTTTCATGACTGACGGATTTATAGATACCGGGGATGCAAAAATAAATGGTGAGCGGGGAAAGTGGCTTAAAGAGGAACTTACTCTGGAGGCAAGGAATGCGGGGATAAGAATTATCAGCGTGGCATTTACCGAAGAGGCGGATTTTGAACTTATTCAGACATTGGCAGTAAAAACCGGGGGTGGATACTATCGTGCCATAAAAAATGAAGATCTGCACAATGTGTTCGGCAATATTCAGCAAGCTATACTCACACCTCAGACAACGCAAAAGGAGAAAGCCACGCTCCAGACAAAACAAGAACCAAAAGCAGAAAAAGATGTTGTATCAAAGAGCTTGCTGGTTATTTCAGTCGTTGGCCTGATCGTTCTGGGGATAGTGATAATAGCAGTGATTTCCAGAGGCAGGAAGAGAGAAGCTAATAATATTAGATCTGAACTTATTGGAGTCCCTGATAAAAAGCAGCCAGCTATTCCTGACGCAATACTCGAAGATATGGAGTCAATAACCGGCAGGAAAGAGATCCGGCTATTCAAGAAAGAAATGACGGTTGGCCGCGCTGTTGACGTCGGGAAGCCATCGGTGGATATTGCCATTCCTCAAAATACGGTGTCAGCACTTCACGCCACTATCGAATACCGGGACAACAGCTTTTTTGTTATAGACTGCAGAAGCACAAACAAGACATATCTTAACAATCAGGTCTTGCCTTCAGACATTGAACAGAGGTTGAAATCAGGAGATATAATCACTTTTGACAAGTATAAATTCCGGTTAATCATTAAGGAACAGACCGGTAAGAGCGGTACGGTTCTTCGGCCTGCAGCTGCGGGAGGTACAATCATCCGCCCCAAGGGTGCGCCACCGGAACCTAATCATCTGCCACCTACATCCGAGGCAGGGCTTCCACAATATGCTCAGTCAGACAAGGTTGAAAGAGAAACACGTTTAAAACCAAATGTATGCGAAATACATCCGAGCTATAAGGCAACAGAATTTTGCCCGGTTTGTAAGAAGGGATATTGCACGGAGTGCATGATCGAAAAAGACGGGAAAAAGATATGTCGGACATGTGCTTCATAGATAAGAAAGTATAGAATAGAAATGGTTCTTAAACTGATTGGATATAGCGCTCTTTGAATGCGCAAAGAGGTTTAAGTAAAAAATAAATATCCAACATAGAAAAGGAGCAATATGAAAACATTCGAGAGACTTCAAAACATTATAGCTGAACAATTTGGCGTGAATCCGGATGATGTGACAAATAGCGCTAACTTTACAGATGACTTAGGAGGCGACGCAGCAGATGTCATGGAACTTGTAATGGAGATTGAAAGCGAGTTTGACATAAGCATCAGCACACCAGAACAGATCAAGACAGTAGGCGATGCTTTAGCCGTGGTGGAGAGACTCACAAATACTGTTCAATCCGAAACTGAAAATAAACTGAACCACGTAAGAAGAACTATCCAAATACTTGAGATGGATATACGGCAATCTCAAGCACGAGGAGACTTTGTACGCGCTGAACAATTGGAGATGGAGCAGCGTAAATATCAACAGATTCTTGATGGTCTTGAGAAGAATACGTGAAAAGCTTAATGATTAAAGGAGGGTTGTAAACATGCCAATATCATGTGTGGTTGGATTACACAACTGGGATGGGTGTAAATGCAGAAAATGCGGCAAGGTTCGTGATGAAGGACACGATTGGAGCAAGGACTGTGAAAAATGCGCAAGGTGTGGCGTAACTCGGCAGAACTCCCACAACTGGAAGGGCTGTAAATGCGAATTATGTGGTAAGACCCGAGATCAGGATCATGACTGGGTGAAGGACTGTGAGCGATGCTGGAAATGTGGCGCAACACGCAAGGATGCCCATGACTGGAAGGCCGACTGTGAGCACTGTAGCCGATGTAGCGTTACACGTAGTAATACACACCAATGGGACGGCTGCAAATGCATTAAGTGTGGTAGTTTCAGAGATCAGGATCACGATTGGAGTAAGGATTGTGAAAGGTGCTCTCGATGCAACGTGACCCGGCAGAATGCCCACAAATGGAATGGCTGCACGTGCGTTACATGCGGTAAGACCCGCGAAGGTGGACATGATTGGTGGAACAAACCTGGAACTTGCACGATCTGCGGGCAAGAAAGGCCACGGATCAATTTCAATATGTCCGCTCTTGGCAATTCGGAAGCAGCCCGTCAGTTCACAACGCGCCATGCTTGCATTACCAAGACACTTATTGTGGATTCCGAACAGTCGACACCCGTCATTATCGATCTAAATACCGGCAAATCAACGGCTATGCTTCCCATAGGAGAATTTATTGAGTTTACCGGATTCGACAAGGGAATCAATTCAATTCGCACGGACAACGGATGGGCAGTTATCCATCATGCCGTCAATTCTAATGATATAGGATTAATCCAAAGGGTTATTGATCTGAAGGCCGAACTCGATGTCGTTGACGGAAAAGGATGGACTCCAATGCACCACGCCGCATGGATAGGAAACGGAGATATCGTGCGTCTGCTCCATAAGCATGGAGCGCCTTTAAACGTTCTCACATACAAGGATGTGTTGTCGCCGTTGCATACGGCAATTGCAGTGGATGCCCCCGATGCGGCTGATGCACTGCTGGCTTGCGGAGCAGACAAGGAAGTCAAGTCGAAGGGCGATGTTCGTCCCCTCCATCTTACCGCGATGAAAGGCCGGAAGGAAATAGCGATGCTTCTTTTGGATTACCAGGCTGAGCTTGATGCACTGGAGGTAAATCAGAGTACAGCTCTCCATGCCGCTGCTTATTACGGACATGAGGGGATCGTTCGAATACTGCTTGCTGCCGGCTGTGCGCCCGGGCTTTCCGATCTGCGAGGCAATACGCCGTTGTCATTAGCGAAACAGGGAAAACATCAGGCTATTGTTACTCTGTTATCTGACAAAATAGCAGGCGATGCCTCTCAAACGGACAGTGGCGGTAGCATGACCGACGACATCGTAGGTATGACGGCTGAGCAATTGCTGCAACAACTGGAACAGTTCGCTCGCGAAGGCCTGCCAATCATTTCAAACTCCAAGAAAGAGCACTTTGCAAATATCGTCGAGATCATGGATTTTGTAGGTGCAACACGTCACGGGTCCCAAGGGCAACAGGGCACAGACGGAAGGTACTACATTTTTGATAATTATACTCTTCCAAACGGAGCGAAAGTCAAGGCAGGATACGAAGACAAAGCGTCACGGGTCTCAAGGGCAACAGGGCATAGATTGAAGGTGCTACATCCTTGATAAATATGCTCTTCCAAATGGAGCGAAAGCCAAGGCAGAATCAATGGGACTGACGCCTTTCATAACGAAAAGTTGCTATGACTATAAAGTCGTTTTTCATGGAAGTGGGTGAAGGAGAACTGAACATATGCCAATATCGTGTTTGTTTGGATTTCATGACTGGAGCGGCTGTAGGTGCACTAAGTGCGGTAAGGCACGCGAGGAAGGTCACGACTGGCGTTGCGACTGTGAAAAATGCTCGGGATGCGGTGCGACCCGGCAAAACGCCCACAAATGGAATGGCTGCAAATGTGGGTTATGTGGTAAAACGTGCGATGAAGGTCATGATTGGAGCAAGGACTGCGAGCAGTGTGATAAATGTGGCGCGACCCGGCAGAACATTCATAAATGGAATGGTTGCAAATGTTCGAAGTGTGGTAAAACCCCCGACGAAAACCATGATTGGAGCAAGGACTGTGAGAAATGCGCTAAGTGTGGTGCCATCCGACAGAATGCCCACAAATTAGATGGTTGTGTATGTGAATCCTGCACGAAAACCGAAATGTTTTTTGAGGCTTGTAAAAAGGGGTTATCGAGTGAGATGGAGTTTCTCATAACCAATGGTGTGAATGTAAATACAATAATAAATAGTGGCGAAACCGTTTTGCATACTACTGTTTATGGAGGTAATAACAATATCGTAAAGTTTCTTATTGCCAAAGGCGTTGATGTAAATGCTAAAGACAATAGAGGTATTTCTCCACTTCACATTGCTGTTCGGAAAGGCCGGAAAGATATTGCGGAATGTCTTATTGCAAAAGGTGCAGATTTCAATATTAAAGACAACGATGGCAATACTCCGCTGCATTGGGCCGCTCAGAAAGGCCGTAAAGATATCGTAGAGTTTCTCATTGCCCGCGGAGCGGATATAAATGCCAAAGATAATAAAAATTTTATCCCTTACGATATTGCCAATCAGTGTGGCCATAAAATAATTGTGAAACTTCTCGATATTGCTCGCGAGAGGAAACAATTCAAATTTGTGGAAGCTCTTATCGCAAAAGGGACTAATGTGAAAACACAGAATATCGATGGCTTCACTCATCTGCACGATGCTGCCAATAAAGGACTCAAAGATAAAGTTGAACTTCTCATAGCCAAAGGTGCTGATGTTAATGCCAAAGGATATGCCGGTCTCACTCCATTGTATATTGCAGTTTATAGAGGCCAAAAAGATATTGTTGAACTTCTTATAGCTAAAGGCGCAGATGTTGATGCCAAAATAGTCGACGGATCAACCCCTTTAAGTTTTGCTTTAAATAACTACTCAAAATATTATATGGAATTAACCAAGCGGCCTGATATAAAAAAAAGGACTGACATAGAAATAAATAACGATAAGGGCAAAATCTTTGAAATTCTTTTTGCTGCAATAAAAGTCGATGAAACATCGCCAAAAATTTTAAATATATTTCCGGAATCACGAGATCCCGGGGCGATGACCGGTGGTAGTGGCTGGAGATAGTAACCATATATCTGGCTGGGGCAAATGTATGCGCAGATTTATAAATCCTAAAATAAGCAGGAGATATTCCGCATTATCGGATGAATTGGAAATACTGCCTCCTGTATCGTCTGCCTGTATTAAACAGGTAATACTGAACGTAGCTTCGATCTGTAACATGTGTTGCCCCTATTGTTTTGCCAGCCAGGGTGCTTATGGGCTTTCTTGTCCGAATTTCATGGACGCTGAGCCCGTTCTTGTTTTTCTTAAACGTCTTGCGATTAAACGTCGTGGTATTGAACAAATCAAATTTTTTGGTGGTGAGCCATTTCTGAATGTTCAATGCATTGAAATTATCTGCTCTGCTTTTCATCGCTGGTTTGCTTGCGGAGAAATTGTCAAAATGCCTTTTTTCCATATCAACACAAATCTTACGCTATTGGATCAAGCCATTGTTGAACTGATACAAACATACAACATATCAATTACCGTGGGGCTTGACGGCCCGCCAAAAATCCATGACCGTCTGCGCGTATATCCGGATGGAAGGGGATCTTTTGAATTGGTTGATAAGCATATTATTAAGCTTGTCACGATTTGCGGTCAGCCCAGATCGATTGAGGCTGTATATACGGCGGAACATGCCCGTTTGGGGGTGTTGCCCTCTGCTCTTCATGAGTTTTTTGGCGAGAGATACGGTGAGCGCAATTTCATCATACACCCTTCAGTATCACCTTTTATGGGTTTACCCGCCCTGAACAAAGGCAAGAACTTTGATGACCAAGAGTTGGATAAACAGATGCTTTATGATGCTTTTTTTGACTATGGTCGTTACGTTATGATGAAAAAGCTTTGTGATAATCCGGCCCTTCCTAAGGATGGTGCCAGCTTGTTAAAAAACCCACAAATTGATTGTCAATGCGATCAATGCCTGGAGGATATATTTATCACTACGAGCGGTGATATCTACCCCTGTTCCGGCTTTGTTGGCCGTGAGGAGTTTCGGATCGGGAATATTGGGGACGATGGACAGGGCTTTGATGCCTCTCTGGAATTGATTCGAGGGAGACTGTCCAATAGTCGCAGATCTACCAACCAGACATGTAAAACCTGTCCTATCTCCAAAACATGCAAGACTTGTCCGGCGGCAATGCTACAAAGAAATGGCTCCATTCATGTTCCGGACGGATATCTATGTACTTATCACATTGGTTTTACGGAAGGAATGGTATCAGGACTGGAAAATTGTTCCGGATCTATCAATTTGGAAGATAGGGGCGTAAGTGACGATATCTAATACTAAGAGGCCTTATGCAATGAGCTTCAAGATTTTATAAGGAGTTTTAAATGTCCTTTCTAAACAATTTATTCGGCAAAGACCAAAAGAAAGTCATAAAGGAGTCTGTTGATGGATCGCGGGAACTATGCGAGACGTGCCTATCACAAAATCCTCAGGGCACGCCTCCTCCGGCCACTAAACATGGGCCTTTCTTCCTCGGTGTCGGTGATACTATCCTATCTGCTTATCGAATAGAAGATATTATTACTACCGGAGGTATGGGGCTTATCTTCGTAACAACACATCTGGGCTGGAAAATTAAGGTGGCCATAAAGGTTCCAACTGAGGAGGCTCTTTCCTGGCCGCATTATGCAAAAAGAGTCCGGAAGGAAGCCGAGGCGTGGATCAATCTGGGGCTTCATCCTAATATCGCATACTGTTATTTCGTGCGCAATATTGAGAACATCCCATGCTTTTTTGTAGAATATGTCGATGGAGGTAATCTTACTACATGGATAGAGAATCGCAGATGTGCTGACCTTAAAACAGGTCTCGATGTAGCCATCCAGTTCTGCCATGGAATGGCCTATGCCCACAGCAAAGGGATGATTCACAGGGACATCAAGCCGGCAAATATACTTATGACTGAAGATGGCATCCTCAAGGTGACAGACTTCGGTATAGCCAATATGGGAAAAGACGGGTGCGTATGTGGCCCCTCAGCGAGTTTCGATCCGACAAAAACTGTGGGCTTTATGGGTACGATGCCTTATGCCTCTCCTGAACAACTGAGGGACACTCATGCTGTTGGTACAGCAGCTGATGTGTATTCATTTGGAGTATGTATCTGGGAGATGCTGCTGGGGAGAAGACCCCGTTCCAATGCGTGGGAGGATAGTCAGCTGCCTGATCTCAGAAAAGCAAGATCGGACCTTCCTGATAATTTATATCCTCTCTTAACGCAACTGGTATCCTTTGATTCCGAAGCTCGGGATGCTCTGGGAGGTTTCGGGGCATTGAGGGAGCGTTTCAAGGCAATCTATAAAGATCTCTTTCACGAACCATCTCCTCACAGTGTTCTCGAGGATCTCAATCTTCTGGCAGATGGTTTTAACAACCGGGGGGTTTCCTATATAGAACTGGGCAGGGAGGGAGAAGCCCTTTATTGCTGGCAACAGGCTCTTGTTGTTGACCCACATCATTTGGAAAGTACTTTCAATCATGGATATTTTGAATGGCTCAGAGGCTTGCCTTACCATAAGGCTTTGGAAGCCCCACTGTCCGCCTTGAGGGGGACTCATAAGGAAAGTCCTGACTATTGGCGACTTCTTGCCTGGCTTCTCTATGAACGAGGAGAGATGGAGGCCATCGATGAAATACAGAGATCAGCTTACAAGGTTACGGACACAGACTTTTTGAACGCTCTGGACGATCAGAAAAGGCCTAAAAAGAAACTTTTGAGAAACTTTAGAGGCCATACTGCCTGGGTGCGCAGAGTATGCTTTTCCCCCGATGGGCTATTCGTCTTATCCTGCGGCGGTGATAAAACTATCAGGCTCTGGGATGTCACAACAGGTCAGGAGGTAAGGCGATTTGAGCTTACGGAAGCTGCCATACGGACTATAGCCTTCTCTCCTGACGGCAGGCATGTAGTTTCGGGAAGTGACGACGGAATCTTGCGACTCTGGGAGGTTGCAACTGGTCAGGAGATACAAACGCTGCATGCCACCCAGGGGCTCCTGCTTTCCGTAGCGTATTGTTCGGACGGCATACATGTCTTATCTAACAGCAACGGCAATGCTTTTGTTCTGTGGGATATATCGTTGGGCAAACAAATCCGTAGGTTCGAAGGCCACGAGAACCAAGTAGCCTCAATCGTTTGCTCAGCAGACGGAAGGTATGTCCTTTCCGGCAGTGATGACACTACCGTACGTCTATGGGAGTTGGATAGTGGTCTGGAAGTAATGTGTTATGTGGGGCATTCCGATAACGTGCTTTCCGTTGCTTTTTCGCCTGACGGCAGATATGCGGTTTCGGGAAGCGATGACAGTACTATCCGGCTCTGGGATATTGTTGTGGGCTCTGAAGTCAGGAGGTTCGACAGCCATTTGGCGTCAACAACTTCAGTCGCCTTTTCGCCTGATGGTAAGCACTTGCTTTCAGGAGACAAAAGCAGCATAGTCCGTCTGTGGGATGTGTCCTCCGGAATGGAAATAGCGCGATTTGAAGGACATTCGGGTAATGTGCTTTCTGTCGCTTTTTCACCAGGCGGCAAGCATGCGGTTACCGGGAGTCAGGGCGAGAGCATATGCCTTTGGGACATCTCTGAATCTCAACAATATCATAGGTTGGAGATATTCCCTGTCTTATCAAGGCCGCGTTCATCCTCGCTGCTGATAAGACAGAACTTTGAAATGCGACGACTGCTTAAGGACGCAAATAATGCCCTGAAAAAGGGAGAATTACGCCAGGCTTATGAATTGGCTGGGCAGTTACGATCCATTGCAGGATATGAAAGGGATAAAGAGGCATTGGGACTTGCTGCTCTTGCTGTGAAGAAAGGCCATGCCAGAGTGAGGAACCTGAAGGCTTTTTGGCACCTTAGAAAGTTTGAAGGCAATCCCTGGGAACCGGTCAGTATTGTTTTTTCACCGGACGGTCGGTATGTCATTTCGGGAGGCGAGGACAAGAGAATTAATATCTGGAACCCGATGACCGGCCAAAAGGTAAGGCAATGTGAAGGGCATTCCGGTCCTGTGACCACAGTAGCCTGTTCCCCGGATGGTTGGCACATTCTCTCGGGAAGTCAGGACAAAACCATCAGAATGTGGGATGTGATGACCGGAGAGGAAATACGACGGTTTGAAGGTCATCTTGATACTGTTGGAGCTGTTGCCTTCTCTCCGGATGGCAGCATTATTGTATCCGGCGAAGGTCACAGGGTAATTGGCCAGGGCCGGTCGTGGAGCGGGGTAGACAATGCCGTCCGCCTTTGGGATGTATCGACTGGTCTGGAAGTAAGGCGACTTGAGGGGTTGCGAGGTTCGGTATATTCTGTTTCCTTCTCCCCGGACGGACGTTTTATCGTCTCGGGTAGCGCAGACAAAAGCGTTGTTCTCTGGGATAACATTACATGCAGGGAAATACGACAATTCGCAGGACATACTGCCGCTGTGAACTCTGTTGCCTTCTCTCCAGATGGCCATTTTATTCTTTCAGGGAGTGAGGATAATACCATCCGCCTCTGGGACATCATTACAGGCCAGGAAGTGCAGCGGCTTGAAGGGCAGGCGAACCGGGTGTATTCGGTTGCCTTTTCCCCCGACGGCCAATATGCTGTGTCAGGTGGAGGAGACAGGACTGTCCGCCTGTGGGATCTGGCTGCCGGTTATGAAGTAGCGCGGTTCGAAGGACATTCAAACTGGGTATATTCCGTCGCTATTTCTCCCGACAGTAGATTTGTGGTCTCGTGTGGAAAAGATAATGCAGTTTGCCTGTGGGAACTCGACTGGGCATGGGAGTTTAATATGGAAGTTTGAGTTTGACAAGGAACAATAGACATGTCGTTATTTTCGAACATAAAGTATCTGCTTAACAAAGATAAAGATATTAATCACATTGGACCGGATAGACAAGAAGCATTCCAAACCCTTCCGAAAGCTGTCCTTTCTCCCGGTAAAGAAGATAAGGAGAAAGTTAGCGGCGGCACGGTAGTAAGGCAGGAAAAAGCGCTTCAGCATCAGAATACGGTAGTCCGTCAAAAAGATCCTCAGCTTACGAGCCTTGAGATGCCTGAAGAGGGCGGATGGGCGTGCAAGGCAGCAACGGTCTATCACACAGGGGATCTGATAGCAAACCGTTACAAGGTTGAGAATGTTCTTTCAGGCGCAATGGGCTATGTCTATATCTGTAAGGACACCAGCCAAAGGATCATGTTTGCGATCAAGCAGCCGAAAACAGAGATGCTTGCCGATCGTGAGCTGTTCTCACGAGTATTGCTGGAGGCAGACGCATGGACCAAACTTGGGATGCATCCGAATATTGCCTACTGTTACTTTGTAAGAGTGATAGAGGAAGTGCCCTATATATTCATCGAGTATGTAGATGGAGGCAGTCTTGAAGACTGGATAAGCGATCGCCGGTGTGCGGACTATAAGACAGGCATCGATATGGCCATACAGTTCTGTCATGGGCTTGAGCGAGCCCATGACAGGGGCATGATCCACCGTGACATAAAACCGAAGAATATATTGGTAACAAAAGACGGGCAGGTGAAAGTCACAGATTTTGGTCTTGTAGGAGGCGGAAGGGCAGGGGGAAAGGTAAGCACAATGCCTGGAGATCAGCATGGGACGCGGATGGGAGACATAATGGGCACCCCAGCGTATATGCCGCCTGAGCAGTGGAATGACCCGAGGCAGAAAAGCGCTGAAGCGCCGGAAGGCGTGTGGTATGAGTCTGATGTGTATAGTTTTGGAATCTGCATGTGGGAGATGTTCTGCGGCAGAAAACCCTATGAGGTATCCATAGGAGTCAAGGGAGGGCCGCCTGATCCGAGAGAGCTGAAGAGGGATATACCTGATGGATTGAGGGAGTTACTTTTAGATAGCGTTGCGCTTGAGCGGGGGAAAAGACAGGCAGACTTCAGAGATTTGAAGGAGGAGTTGAACAGGGTATACCGTGAGCTATACGGAGGAGATGCGCCGCATTACAAGCTTGAGCTTCATGACACAACGGCTGATGAACTGAACAACCAGGGTTATTCCTTCCTTGAGCTTGGCAGGAAAGAAGAGGCAAGAAAGTGTTATGAAGAGGCGGTGAAGGCAAGCAAAATCCATCCTGAGGTGGTGTTTAACCTTGCTCTCCTTCAGTGGCGTGATAATAAAATAGATGATTTAGAAGTGATAAGGAGAATCAGGAATTGTTTGAGTAACCCTGTCGTAAGTAAGGAAAAGATAGCAGAGTTGCTGGCTTATATCCATGCAGAGAGGTTTGACCTTAGCTCTGCAAAAGAGGAGCTCAGTGAATACTCTGGGAAATTCGATAAGCTATATCAAGGCAGAATAATAAGTACTATAGGATGTCGCTCCTTCACGGGACATAGTGATTCTGTCACTTCCGTGAGTCTGAGCTACGACGGCAGATATGCCTTATCGGGGAGTCGAGACAATACGCTTAAGCTCTGGGAGGTAGAGACAGGAAAGTGTCTGCACACCTTCGAGGGACATATTGATAGTGTCGAATCCGTGAGTCTAATGGCTGATGGTAAATATGCCTTATCGGGAAGCAAGGACAAAACGCTTAAGTCTTGGGAGGTAGAGACAGGAAAGTGTCTGCACACCTTCGAGGGGCATAGTAACTGGGTAACTTCCGTATGTCTGAGCACCGACGGAAGGTATGCAGTTTCGGGGAGTATGGACAAGACGCTTAAGCTTTGGGAGATAGAGACAGGAAAATGTCTGCGCACCTTCGAGGGCCATAGTCATTGGGTCAGTTCCGTATGTCTGAGCTCCGATGGCAGATATGCCTTATCAGGGAGTTACAATACGCTTAAGCTCTGGAAGATAGAGACAGGGGAATGCCTGCGCACTTTCGAGGGCCATGGTTATGGTGTCAATTCCGTATGTCTGAGTTCCGACAGCAAATATGCCTTATCGGGGAGTTCGGACAATACGCTTAAGCTCTGGGAGGTAGAGACAGGAAAATGCCTGCGCACCTTCGAGGGTCGTAATGAGCGTTTCGAATCAGTCAGTCTGAGTGCCGATGGAAGATATGCCTTATCGGGGGGTGATACGCTTAAACTCTGGGAGATAGAGACAGGGAAGCTTCTGCGCACCGTCGAGGGTCACGGTAGTCATGTCCAATCTGTTATCCTTAGCGCCGACGGCAGGTATGTCTTATCAGGTAATTTGGACAAGACGCTCCGGCTTTGGGATGTGAATTTAAACAATGATGCATATATCTGTGACTTTCAGGTGACTGCCTTTAAGGGCTTTGAAGAGATTAAGGGAGCGCAAGATGAGCTAAGTTTGGCAATTACCCAGGCAGAGAGGTTGACAAATGAGGGGAAACACACGAAAGCCTTTGCTATGCTTTATAGCGCATGGGAGAGGGATAATTTTAAGTATAATAAGCGTTTGATGGAAGTATACTTAATGCTCTATGCCAGGGCAAGCACAAGGACCTTTTCATTCGGTTATTTGGAAAACACCTTCGAGGGCCATAGTGATTTTATCTTATCCGTGAGTTTTAGTGCTGACAGCAGATTTGCCTTATCGGGTAGTTTTGACAAAAAGCTCAAGCTTTGGGAGGTGGATACAGGGAAATGCCTGCGCACATTCGGGGGCCAAAGTAACTGGGTTAAGTCCGTGCGTCTTAGCGCAAACGCCAGTTATGCCTTATCGGGCAGTGAGGACAAAACGCTCAGACTTTGGGAGGTGGAGACAGGTAAGTGTTTGCGCACCTTCGAGGGCCATAGTAGTGATGTTAACTCCGTGAGCCTCAGCGCCGACGACATATATGCTTTATCGGGGAGCCGAGACAAAACTCTAAAACTCTGGGAGGTTGAAACAGGAAAGTGCCTGCGCACTTTCGAGGGTCATAGTGATATTGTCTACTCATTAAGCCTGAGCATTGACAGCAGATATGTCTTATCGGGTAGTTATGACAAAACGCTTAAGCTCTGGGAGGTAGAGACAGGGAAATGCATACGTACCTTCGAGGGCCATGATGGATGGGTCCGTTCAGTGATTCTGAGTGCCGATGGCAGATATGTCTTATCGGGTAGTTATGACAAAACGCTTAAACTCTGGGATGTGGAAACAGGTAAATGCTTGCGCACCTTCGAGGGCCATAGTAAAAGCGTTAATTCCGTGAGTCTGAGCTCCGATAGCAGATATGCCTTTTCGGGGAGTTCGGACAATACGCTTAAGCTTTGGGAGATAGAGACAGGTAAGTGCCTGCACACTTTCGAGGGCCATAGTGGTATTGTCGACTCTGTGAGTCTGAGCGTTGACGGCAGATATGCCTTATCGGGAAGTTGGGATAAAACGCTTAAACTCTGGCGGCTGATATGGAAGCTGGAGTTCGACGAGAACAAATAGATATCTCATTCAAACATTAAAAGGCTGCTAAACAAACTTATCAGGAGACAAATTTGAAGAGATTATTTCAAAGAACAAAAGAGTTCATTATTGAGTTCGCGTTTGGAATGACTGATGTTGGCATGAATAGAGACAGCAATGAGGACGCCTTTCTGTTGCTGCCGGACAAACAGTTATATATAGTTTCAGACGGCATGGGCGGGCATAATGCCGGCGAGGTTGCAAGCCATACAGCGGTCAATGCATTG
This sequence comes from Pseudomonadota bacterium, assembly GCA_018901125.1. Lineage (GTDB taxonomy): Bacteria > Desulfobacterota > Desulfobacteria > Desulfobacterales > RPRI01 > RPRI01. The sequence continues at coordinate 17,740 of JAHIFE010000024.1, forward strand.
GAGACTTATTATGCCCAGCTTGCCATATCAACAAACAATGCGGAAGCAATAAAAGAGACAATGATCGATGCTATTTCAGAGGCCAATAAAAAGGTCTGGGATATGAGCCGGTCGAGAAGTGAATATTCCGGCATGGGCTGCACAGTTGCAATGGTTTTTATTGACGGAAACAAGATTCATGCCTGCCATATCGGAGATTCAAGAGTTTATGTTATTAACAGGAAAGAAATAGTTCAGGTGACAACTGATCATTCTGTTGTCACGGAGCTGGTACAAGCCGGAACAATGACCAAGAAAGAAGCAAGGTTCAGTGATCTGAAGAACCAGCTTACCCAGGCTATCGGTATATCTTCTTCTATAAGACCCGGGTATAATATGCGCCAGGTTGAGAAGTGCGATATCGTGCTTCTCTGCACCGACGGGCTTTGGGACATGCTGGAGGATGATAAAATTTTTAAGGCAGTCCATAAAGGCGGCATGCCTGAAGAAATCTGCGCCAGGCTGATCCATATGGCAAACGAAGCAGGTGGGGAAGATAATATAACCGTTATAGTTGCCAGGATATCCGGCAAATAAGTCCAAATTGAGGCAATGAAATGAAGCTGCGTCTGGAAGTAATCAAGGGCCCGGAAACCGGCAGATATTTTGAGTTCACTCAGCCCGACACCTTTATTGTAGGGCGTGGGGGGAAAGACAGACCTGTCCACTTTAAGCTTTCAGATGATGATCCATATGTTTCAAGACAACACTTCATGCTTGAAATAGCTCCGCCGCGAATCTATTTTTTCGATCTTAGGAGCACAAATCCGCCTTGTGTCAACGGGGTTGAAGTGAAAGAGTCTGAGCTCAAGGAAGGCGACGTGATAGAGGTTGGCTATACGCAAATTAAGGTTCGGATCTTTCCGGAGTTACAGCTAAAACGCATCCCATTCTATTGCGAAAGGTGCAGGGAAACTCTTGTATTTGAAATGATGGAGGGAAAAACCTCTCCTGTCATTTGCGCATCATGCGAAGATGAGATAGAAGAAAAAAAGAGGAAAGAATCGGTTGGGATTAGATTCACTGTTAACTGCAAATGCGGGAAGGACTTATCAACGATTGCCAACAGCGATGGAAGGGCGCATGAGCTGACTGGCGTTGTTAGCTATTGTTGTGACGGATGTGTACAGGAAATGATGGCAGGCAAGAACGCCGGCAAGATGGTAGATGGCTACACGGTAATCAAAGATCTGGGCGCCGGAGGAATGGGCAGGGTCTATCTGGTCCGTCAGAAAGAAACCGGAAGAGTAATGGCGTTGAAGCAAATGCTTAACCTGAAGGACGAAGAGTCGATGAAACGGTTCTCCAGGAGAGAAATGAAGTATATGAAGGAAATTACTCATCCTAATGTCGTTAGATTCATAGATAGTGGCGCGACACAGGAAGGGCCGTATATAGTGATGGAACTGCTCTCCGGTGGGAACCTTGATAAATTGATGGACCCCGTAAAGGGATTTATGAGCCCTGATCTTGCAGTGCCATATATTATCGATGCCATCAAAGGCCTTGAATTTATTCATGCCCATAAATTTGTGCACCGTGATCTCAAACCGGAGAATATCCTTCTGCAGGAGAATAATAACGGCAGGCTGATACCCAAGATAAGCGATTTCGGTCTTGCAAAGAAATATTCCGAGGCAGGCGGTTCTTTAATGACACAGGCCAATGTAGGTATGGGTACGATAATATATATGTCGCCCGAGCAGATAAAAGATACCAGAAGTGTGAGAGAACCGGCTGACATATACTCGATGGGTGTTACCCTTTATTATCTGCTGACCGGTAAATTTCCATATCATTTTCCAACACAACGGGAAATTGAAAAGTTTCTGAATGAAAACAGGGCAAAGGCTCAAAATATGAAAGAGGCACTGGATCTGATTATGCGGATAGAGGATATGAAACATCCCCATGTGATAATTTTGACACAGGAGCAGATACCCATTCAGAAGCGCAATCCGGGTATCCCTGTTAAATTGGCAACTGTTGTTCATAGGGCAATAAAGAAAGAAATTTCTGAGCGTTATCAGACTGCCGCAGAGCTAAGGTGTGCGCTGGAAAGCGTGATATAGGCGAAAGCAATGAATACATTTATGAGGTGAATTGAATATGCGTTCTTTATCCGTTTCTTCTCAAATAGTTTATAGCCTTGCCGCAGGCGAGGCCCAGGCGCTTCATAGTAAGGACATTGATAGCGAACATTTGTTCCTCGGGCTATGCAAGCTTGAAGATGTATTGCATCTCGAAAGAACCGCTATATCCGATATAGATGAAAATCAGTGGCAGCAGGTGCTGCAGGATGTTAAGGAATTCAGGGATTCTCTTTCGCTGTCGGATTTTGATCCGAAAAAGGCCCGCAGACGGTTAAGAAAAATATTGCATGAGTCAGAGCCAGGCGCAGAAAAGTTTTCAGGCCATCGCACGCAACGTTGCAGGGATATGTTTTCAATCGCCGAGAACATTTGCATACAGACATCTGCAGGAGATATTCTTCCTAAACATCTTTTAGCCTCTATTTTAGGGCAGTACTCACTGCCTTTGGATCGGCTTTTCTCCGAACTTTCGGTTAAAAGGACCGACTTGTTAAAGGTGATGGAGGTATCCGCACGGGCGGACAATGATGCGCTTGGGATTATTATTCATGACGCTCAGAAAGAAGAGGCTAAAGGCGAAGAGAAGAAGATGCAGCCGAACAAAAAGAGCGATACCCCCATATTGGATAAATTCGGCAGAGATATTACTAAATTGGCGAGGGAAGGAAAGCTCGATCCATCTATAGGCAGAGGAAAGGAGATAAAGAAAATTGCGCAGATTCTTATGCAGAAGAAAAAGAACAATCCGATACTCATTGGGGAAGCAGGTGTCGGTAAAACTGCGGTTGTTGAGGGATTTGCCATTAAAATAGCCCAAGATGGCGCTTTGCAACAGATCAGAAATTTCAAGGTTCTGGAACTCAATATGGGATCTCTTGTAGCTGGTACCAAGTACCGGGGTGAATTCGAGGAAAGACTGGAAACAATCCTGAACGAGGCATCCTCAGACCCTGACATCGTATTGTTTATAGATGAGATACATACTATGGTAGGCGCAGGAGCCGCCGGTGGATCTATAGATGCCGGAAACATTTTAAAGCCGGCCCTTGCAAGAGGTGCGATAAAATGTATCGGGGCTACGACTACTGCCGAGTATCGTAAGTATATTGAAAAGGATCCTGCATTGGAGCGAAGGTTTCAGGTGGTCTGGATAGATGAGCCCACCAAAGACGAGGCTATACAAATTCTTAAGGGTCTCAGGCCGAAATTCGAGGAGCATCATGGTGTTAAAATCCCCGATGAGGTAGTCGAAAAGGCAGTGGAACTGTCTATGCGTTATCTCACGGATTTCAGACTGCCGGACAAGGCGATAGATATCATAGACCAGGCATGTGCAAGGGTTATGCTGAAGACTTTTTCTCCAGGAACCGTTCCAACAAAAATGAATGTGGAACTGGCGATAGAGGATATCGCACGGGTTGTTTCCGAAAGGTGCAGGATACCTGTTATCAGCCTGACAACAGAAGACAAGAGCAGGCTTCTGAAGATAGAAGATTACCTTAAACAGAGGGTGATGGGTCAGAATCATGCTGTTAAAGAAATTGGAAAGGCGATCAGGTCTGCAAAGGCAGGACTTAAGGATCCGAATAAGCCGATTGTATTTCTCTTTGTCGGCTCAACGGGGACAGGCAAGACTGAGCTTGCAAAAGCTCTCGCAGAGTTTTTGTTTTATGATGAAAACCGCCTCATTACTTTTGATATGTCCGAATATCAGGAAAAACAGTCAATAGCAAAACTGATAGGCTCGCCGCCCGGCTATATAGGTTATGACGACGAAGGGCAGCTAACCGGAAAAATCAGGACAAATCCTTACTCGGTTATTCTTTTTGATGAGATAGAAAAAGCACATCCAGATATCTTTGATATTTTCCTTCAGATATTTGACGAAGGAAGATTGACCGATGCTCATGGAAGACGGGTCAATTTCTCCGAATCGGTGGTTATTCTTACATCAAACCTCGGAAGCGGTTTTGGTCAAAACAGCGGTGAGAGAAAGCCGATAGGTATTGATATAGACAAGGCATATTCGGATGAAAAAGAGACAGTGTCAGGCCTTGGTATAGAAGAAGATTCAAAAAAATGGAAAGATTATGAAGATCAAATTAAGAAGGTAATTGGTAATGCATTCAGGCCTGAATTTTTAAACAGGATACAAAAGAGGATTACATTTTATCCTCTTGGAAAAGGAACAGTTAAGCAGATAATATCTGTAAAAATCCTTGCGGAGCTAAATAACAAGTTAAAATCAAAGGGAATCCAAGTGGTTCTTTCTCAGGATGCTCTGGATGCTCTGATAGAAAAGGGATTTAGCGAGGTGTTTGGTGCAAGAGAAATAAAGCGCGTTTTTGATCAGTATATATCCGAGCCATTATCTCAAATGATTCTTGAAGGTGAGATAAAATCAGGGCAGGAAGTAAAGATTTCCATGTCCTCAAATGGACTCAGGTTTGATATTTTTTAACTGAAAAGGTGTTATAAATTAATTAAATGAGATAGGAGCGTGTGACTATGGGAGTTCTGAAAATTCCTTATGTTGTTGAAAGGACCCAGCAGGGTCAAAGACAGGTCGATATTTATTCGCGTCTTCTGTCGGACCGGCTGATATTTTTAACAGGTGAAGTCAATGATGATGTTGCAGATATAATAATCGCACAATTATTTTATCTCGAATCGGAAGATCCCAAAAAGGATATCCATTTTTACATCAACAGCCCAGGCGGGGTAGTAACCGCAGGCCTGGCAATCTATGACACTATGCAATATATATCGTGTGATGTTGCAACAATATGTCTCGGGCAGGCTGCGTCAATGGGTGCTGTTCTCCTTGCGGCAGGGGAAAAAGGCAAGAGAATGGCTTTGCCTAACGCTCGTGTGATGATACATCAGCCGCTTGGGGGTGCTCAGGGTCAGGCATCTGATATGGAGATTCAGGTAAAAGAAATGAACAGAATCAAATGTCGGCTCAATGAAATTTTATCATACCATACGGGAAAAAATATGGACGTTATGACAAAAGATACCGACAGGGATTTTTTCTTGACAGCCGAAGATGCTGTTGAATATGGTTTGATTGATAGAGTCATCAGGCAAAGAGACGTGTAGCTTTGTCTTTATATTTTAGTGTAAAGTAAAATAATATCATATTACTAAAAACAGATTATTACTTAAGCTGTTGGGAAAACTTCAAACTGGCTCAATTTTCAGTTCCTAAGTAAAATGGGAGAACCGTTATGGCGAATAAGCGCTCTTTTTGTATATTTATTATTCTCGGTATTGTTTTTATTACAGCGGCTGGAGTTCAAAGTAAGGAGACCAAACCAAATGCGACGATGCGTTCTGGCAAAGTTCATTCCGCACCTGCCAGGCAAACTGCCAGGGAACCAAAGGCTATGCTTGATTCAAAGCTTCTCTTTAATGCTGTGCGTGAGAATGCTGTTGAAAAAGTGCGATCGATTATTGCCGGGGGTGCTGACCTCAAAGGCAGAAACGATCAAGGTGAAACTCTATTTATGCTGGCTCTATCACTTAAGGAGAATGAAATCGCCAGCCTGCTTATGGAAAAAGGATCGGATATAAATGCCGTAAGCAAGGAAGGCTGGACCCCTTTGATGTATGCGCTTCGGTACGGAAAAGGCGATCTTGCCCGCGTTCTCATCAAGAAAGGAGCAGACATTCAGATACAGAACAAGTCGGGCTGGACTCCCCTGATGTTTGCTTTGCGCAACAAAGAGAAGGAATGTGCCCGCCTTCTTATCGAAAAGGGAGCAGACCTCAATGTAGTTAATTCCGATGGCTGGACGCCTGTAATGTTTGCCTTAAGGTATGGCCCGGTTGAAATTGTACCTATTATGATAGAAAAAGGAGCCCAACTTAATGTGAAAAACTCGGGAGGCTGGAGCCCTCTGATGTTATCCATTAAATACAGTACTCCTGAAAATTCTTTGTTGTTGATTAATAAAGGTGCTGAAATTCGGTTTAAAGACAAAGACGGTGAATCGCCGCTGCTGCTCTCTGCTGCCGCAGGAGATGTTCGTGTGCTTGCAAACATTATGGAAAGTGTGAAGTGGAAAGATGAAAAGGACAAGAAGGGCAATACCTTGCTGCATCTTGCGGCCGAGAATGGAAAAACAGGCGCGGTAGAGCTGTTACTAAAACATGGAGCCAAGATAGAACAAACTAATCAGGAAGGATTGACTCCTCTTCTATCGGCATTAGCGGCAGGACAAACGGAAGCGGCTTCGTTTTTGCTTGGTAAAGGAGCCAGGCTCACAGCTCTTGCCAATGGCAATAGCGCACTTCATTATGCCGCAAAAAGCGGAAAGAAAGAATGTGTTGCTCTTGCATTAGCCGGTAATATTCCGGTTAACATAAAAAACTCCGTTGGAGCAACTCCACTTCATGATGCATTCAACAGGGAAGTAGCTGAGTATTTATTGTCTCAGGGCGCTATGCTTAATGCAACCACAGATCAGGGAATAACGCCATTGCATTTGGCTGCCTACGAAGGGCATCAAGATGTTATTGATTTTCTCATAGATAGAGGTGCCGATATCAATGCTGTGGGAAAAGGATCCACTATAGAGGAGATAACTCCTTTATATATGGCAATTACAAACAAGCAATCCGCTGCTGCGGCTCGATTAATTGAAAGAGGGGCAAACTGGCAGGCGGAAAGAAAGGATGGCTTGCATCTTTTCTTTCTATCAGCAGGCAGAGACCTTCATGATATTGTCAAACTTATGCTGGCCAAAGGGCAAAATGTCAATTATCGAAACAAGCAGGGAAGGGTTGCCATTCACTATGCGGCCAGTAAAGCCATGCTGGAATTATTGCTGGCTAACGGGGCTAAACTCAATGATTTGGATCAGGATGGAGCCTCAGCTCTTCATTTTGCGGCAGTTGACGGAAGGCGCGAGGTAGTGCAGGCATTGTTGGAGAAAAAAGCGGATATTATGCAGAAAACCAAACAAGGTGATACTCCGCTGCATTTTGTTAATGATCCGCAAACGGCAGAGTTGCTGATAGCCAATGGGGCTAAACTCTATGTTAAGGATCAGAGCGGAATGACGCCCCTCGAATTTGCCCGGTATTTCGGAAGGCCCAAAAGCCTGGTTTCGTTTTTGATGGAAAAGGAGCTTAAACAGGATGAAAAAATTAGTGCCGTTTCAGAAAATAAAGTTCAGGTAATTCGTGTAACCGATCCTGACAGCAAGATGGTAAACTCAGTCATATCTGATGTGGCCTATGATAATTTTCTTGGTGCTTTGGCTATGATGGCCAGTCCAAACATTTCCGGAAATGTTGGTATGGCGGCAGGGCTCATGCGCTCGGCTGCGAATACCGGTTGCTGTGAGGCTTGCTATTATATTGGTGAATGGGCTGCTGCAGGTAAAGGGATGACAGCAAATGAATGTGATGCTATCAATCTTTCACAGGGATTTCCTGATTTTGATGCAGATCCTGAGTTGATAGATCTTGTGCATAAAAACATGAAAAACGGTTATAACCAGTATGCTCCCATGCAGGGCGTAATGCTTCTTAGAGAAAAAATAGCTGAAAAAACATTAAAACTATACAATGCATCATACGATCCGTATACCGAAATTACAGTTACTTCCGGAGCAACTGAGGCATTGTTTGCTGCTATTATGGCGGTTGTTAAAAAAGGAGATGAAGTAATCGTTTTTGAGCCGGCTTTTGATTCCTATGTTCCTGCGATTATTTTAAGCGGTGGTGTCCCGAAATTTATCAAGATGAAACCACCTTATTACAGCATAGACTGGGAAGAAGTAAAAAATTCTGTATCGAAAAGAACCAGGCTTATGATTTTAAATTCACCGCATAATCCGACAGGTTCCGTTCTTTTGGAAGAAGACATTCGGGCTCTTTATGATATTGTTCAAAAAACCGGCATTTTTATTTTAAGCGACGAGGTTTATGAGCACATAATCTTCGATGGCCTGAAAAACGAAAGTATGGCAAAGTATCCGGATCTTGCAAACCGCAGTTTTGTGATATGTTCTTTTGGCAAAACATATCACACGACAGGATGGAAAACAGGTTATTGCCTTGCTCCAAAAAAGCTTTCCTCAGAATTTCAAAAAGTCCACCAGTTTCTGACATTTGCTTCAAATACTCCCATACAGTATGCATATGCCGAATTTTTGCAGAATGAAAAAGCTTATCTTGATTTATCCGGCTTTTACCAGAAAAAAAGAGATAAGTTTTTATCTCTTTTAAAAAATTCACGTTTCAAAGCGATACCATGCAAGGGAACATATTTTCAGATGCTTGACTATTCATCTATCTCTGATGAACCGGATACTGATTTTGCAAAACGTTTGACGATTGAAAAAGGTGTGGCTTCCGTTCCTCCTTCGGTATTCTACCATGACAATGATGATCATAAAATGCTTCGCTTTTGTTTTGCAAAAAAAGATGAAACACTTGAAAAGGCAGCGGAAAAATTATGCGGGATTTAAATATAACAGTCGTACAGTCAAATCTTTTCTGGGAAGATATAAAATCAAATCTTTCTTTATTTGATAAAAAAATAGATAGTATAAGGGAGAAGACGGATCTTATAGTACTTCCAGAGATGTTTACAACCGGGTTCAGCATGAATGCAAAAAAGCTTGCCCGGGAAATGGGGAGTGCTTCAGTTGAATGGCTGAAAAATAAATCATGCAGTAAACAGGTGGATATAACAGGAAGCATGATTATTAAAGAAGACGGAAAATATTTCAACCGCTTATTATGGGCAAAACCTGACGGGAAATTGCTTTATTATGATAAAAAACACCTGTTTCGCATGACAGGTGAAGAAAGAGTTTACAGTGAAGGAAACAACAATTTAACCGTTGAGCTTAATGGCTGGAAAATCAGGCCGTTTGTCTGTTACGATCTGAGGTTTCCCTGCTGGACAAGAAATTTTAATAAAGCCTATGATGTTGCAGTATTTGTAGCAAACTGGCCCGAGGCCCGCTCTTATCACTGGGAAACATTGCTTCTTGCAAGAGCAATCGAAAATCAATGTTATGTTGTGGGTGTAAACCGGGTGGGAAAAGACGGAAACGGCTATAACCACATAGGAAACTCTTCAATAGTAGATCCGGCAGGAAATATATTATTCAGAAAGCAAGATGAAGAATGCATATATACGGCAACACTTTCATATTCGGTTTTAGAGGAATATCGAAAGTCTTTTCCGGCATGGATGGATGCGGACAGTAATGAATATCAAATATTGAACAAGGAATTTTGTGATTAAGAACCTCATGCCCTTTTCTTTCTTCGATATTCATTATTCCTTGTTCAATATTCGGTTTTCAGTATTACGGTACTTTCATATCAAACTTTGGTGAATGACATTCGTTGCAATAAAGAATCGATGAGGCATGATTCTTATGGCACAAGGTGCAGCGGGCTTCACCCATATGCGATTTGTGCGGGTTTTCAATTCCTGCCTTGATATTTTCAAGCTTAGCTGTCTTTTCGGCAAGCTTTGCATAACTGTCATGGCAGTTCATACAGGTATCATCTCCCGGTCTTGCGTACAGTGAGCCCTTTTCATGGCAGGATTCACAGGCAATCTCTTTTTCTTTATGTTTGTTTATCTTCGGCAACTTTTCCGCACCGGATACAGCCGGGGTCGGCAAATTTATAATCATAAATAATGTCAATAATACTATTATCACCACAGGGACTTTTATCGATTGCTTCATCAGAATATTCTCCTTAGGTTTTCTTTTATAATTTCACAACTTGAAAGCTGGTTATGAATCAGAGGTATATTAAGTGTTTCCAATCACACAACCTATCCCAAAACCTCTTTGGCCGCAAATATACCGGCTAAGCGACCGCCGGGAAGCACGAATCCCACAGTTCCGCCGCCGAAGGTATTTTCTCCTGCTACAAACAGGCCGGGAATAGGGTCCCAGTTTTTATCCAGAACGTGGAATTGTTCATCAACTACAAGTCCGCCATGGGTGTTGAAACAGCTTCCGCCTTTTTGGCCAACTCCATAAAAAGGAGCTGTGCGGATAGGATGCATATAAAACGGTTCTTTAAAAAAGTCGCTATCTTCGCCTTTGGCACAAAGCATATTGTAGCGATCAACCGTTTTTACCAGCTCATCGGGATCAAGGCCTAATTTTTTTGCCAGTTCAACAATAGTCCCAGCCTTTTTGATGACACCTTTGGCTACATAGTTTTCAAATTGCTCTTCAAACCATGGACAGGGATATTCACAAAAAAGCGGATGAAACTTATTGATAATATCTTCCTTACTGATTGTGTTTGCATCAAAGAGTGTAAAAGATTCCATATCCGGCTGGGCAATCGTCTGCGATCCCTGATAGGTGTATACCATACCCCTGTTAAGACTTTCGCAGAAGAATCTCTTAGCCTTCTTGTTAACTGTAAGAGATTTCTGGCGGGCCAATTGATTCGGGGCACTGTATACCGTTGTAGCACCATGCTCACGAAGAGCTCCGCCGTCCCAGATCTCGATTTCATCCATTCCACGCATATCAGCGCCCAGCGCTTGGGCCATCCTGATTCCGTCTCCTGTTGCGCCCGGCATACCCCAATATCTGGCTGCTTCAGCCCTGCGAGGTGAGCAATAAGCTTTAAGCATATCGGTATTTGCACCAAAACCACCTGTTGCAAGTATAACCGCCTTTGCTTTCACATACACCATTTTACCGTCAATGTTGTGTGCGGCAATACCGATCACACTTTTGTCTGATGTTACAAGTCCTTTTGCAGGATGTTCTTTTAGAATCTTAACACCAAGAGCTTTTGCTTTTTTCTCCAAAGCCAGCGTGAAGCCTTTGGCATTGTGCGGGTGCCATCTATACCAGCCTTCTTCGGGATGTTCCGGATCAATGGGAACATGGACAAGACCGGGAGCAGGCATACCGCCTGCCGGCTCGGTGGAATAAACTACTCCCATATCTTCAAGCCAGTCTACGGTGTCTTTTTGTTGTTCCATAATCTGACGCACAAAAGTAGCGTTTCGTCCCGAAGTTGGGTTTGGAGTTGCAACGTTTTGAGAACCATCCGGATTTTTGGAACCCTCAGCCAGAACCCTTGCTGCGAGTGGTGGGGCCTTTATTCCAAATCTGTCCTGGAATCTACTCCCAATGCCTCCGCCAATACACTCGGCAATTGATGTGTCACCACCGCAAAACGGATTTTTCTCCAGCACTATAACCTTGGCACCATTTTCTGCGGCGGAAACAGCAGCGGCCAGACCCGCTCCGCCACCGCCGGCAACGATAATGTCGGTCTCATAATCCCATTTTGCGGGAGCAGCCAGATTCGGGAGCGGTTCTGCGTTTGGATGTTTTTCGGCTTTGTTTCTTTTGGTACGCGAGGATTTACCTGCTGTGGCTTCCGCATTTTTTATCCCTAATTCAGCCATTGCAACTGAACCGATAATGCCTGCACCACCGGCTCCTGCCGCAGTCAGAGCGCCCTTTAAAAAACCTCTTCTTGATAATCCTTTATTAGATTTGGTTTCCAAAGGCTCAAGGTTTGTTTGGACAACATTTTCCGTTTGATCAACTGTAGGTTTCTTCATTATTTATTCCTCCATATTGTTGATTACGACAATAACCTTCCTTCATAATTTATTCTAAAACAATCAGTAACCGGTCTACATCTACAGCATCCTTCTTTTTGACTTTAATTTCCTTTACTGTTCCGTTTGATGGGGCATAGATAGAATTTTCCATTTTCATTGCTTCAAGAATCAAGAGCTCATCATCTTGTGCTACTTTATCGCCTTCATTAACAAATATCTCCAGAATAACTCCCTGCATCGGTGATCTAACTTCCTTGCTCATTTATATTATCTCCTGTCTTCTTTCAACATATTTAATGCCTTTTATCCTCTTGCCATGCGTCTGATGCAATCCACCCCCTCCAGGTATAATGCCTTCTGTGCACAACTGCATACACATAGGCCGCAGCCAAGACATTTTTTCTCATATACGGAAGCTGTGATCCCGCCCCTGGTTTTTTCATATGTTCCGACTCTGAATTCCCCCACTGACAGACACATGAATATCCTGATATTGTTCCCGTTGACTTAAAAGAGCTACAAAATATGCGTGTTTTGCCGCTTTGGAACCGGAAATAAATACTGATGAGGTAATTACCGGCTCAATTATCTCGAGGTTTATGCCGGGAGCAGCCGGAAAAACAGTGGCTATTGTCAGCCAATCCAATTCAGCTTTTTTAGGTATCTTAAAAGGAGATAAGCCCAATAAGGACTTATGAAAAATCCATCCGGTTATAGCACAACCGGGTAACCGCATTTTGGAATTAATATCTTCTTAGATATAGCTGGTGTGCGCTCACAGATTACAACCCCCCGGCCCCCTTTGTTAAGGGGGAATTAAAGCGGGTACATGACCATTTGCGCTTATCAATCCCCCCAAGTGGGATTAAGTATCCCAATAATTTCCCCTTAGAAAAGGGGGATAAAGGGGGCTGCAAAAATATAACTCTATGCTACTTTCCTTTTAGCGTTATCCAGAACGAGAAAGAACTGTTCCAGTTTCTTTTTAAGTTCCTCTTCCACAGCGGCAGAATTCTCCATAACGTCAACATCTACGGTCAGGGTAGAGAGTCCGGCCTTGTCTCTTAGCTGATCCTTTATCAGCCGGGATACCGCACCGCACATACGGCAATTGGTATTAAAAAAGTTTACTGCGCCATCCGCACCGCTTTGTATTGCATCGTTTATAATCATATCTGAGAACACTTCATAAGGTCCATAGAACCCATGGTATGGCTCAACATAAAAAATTCTGGCAAGCGCCTCAAGTGGTTTGGTAGGATCTATCTTTGCAACCTCAGCTTCATTATAGTAATGATACATGGGTTCCGCCACTAAGGTGGCGCCTTGCGTTTCCATCCAGTCAAGCAAACCATGCATTCCGGGAGGAAAAGTATAACAACTGACCAGGCGGTATTTTTCCTCAGGTGTATAACCTTTACCGCTGGCAACACGTTCTTTCATTTCATCCAGAAATGCCTGACAATAATCCACTCCCTCCTGTCTTCCGGCATACATCATACGGAGGAAGTGAATTAAAAAACCGGTTCCGCTTTTTACAGGGCAGGGTCTTGCCGTCTTAATAAGATTGTGGATCTCAACGCTGATCTCCATCTGCTTCTTGGTCAGCCTTGTTGCTTCCACAAGTTTGTCATAGTTCATCTTATGCCCGGTAGTTTTTTCCAGAAAGGAGATTGCATCCTTAATTTCTTCTACCATGAAATCGAGTCCCTTCTGGGTCCAGAAGAGATAAGGCCTGGTAATGCAAAAGACAGGCACATCATAGAGAGCGCCCATAATATTTGCGTTCTGAGCACAATTATCGCATTGGCATAAACTCGTGTTTACGATAGCAGTCGGTTTTGGAAACCATCCTTTTGCAAACCAGCCTATGGGAGCGCGCTGGGCGGAACAGATTTCCGGCCGGATACCAATGGATTTTGCAGCAGTAAAAATCTCATCTTTATTGCCCATATATAAGGAAAACATACCGGCGATAAAGTCGTATTCTATACCCGCAATATCCATAGCCCAATAGATTTCAGTAGGAAAAGACATAACATTTGTAACAAAAGGCCTTCCTCCCTTTACTGCTGACATCACTTCATCGCATAGCTTTATTGTCAGATCATAAAACATGGTTTCCGCCCGGGTAGTGCTATGATGGTCCCTCAATTGCGCCATGATAGGGATGCCCTGTTCAAACATTGTTGTATCAATATTTTCTATCTTTCGTAATTTCATATTTCCACCTCCAAAGATAACATTTCAACGAATGCTTCAATTCTTGTTCTGATCTGCCCGCTGAAACCTCCTCCATATTCTATGTCCAAATCTAAAACGGTTACTCCCTCGTCCTCAAGTCTGGTCTTCCACATCGGCAGATTAAGGATATAAGGAGCGCAGCATCTCATGGTTAGAGCAATTATCCCGTCAAGTCTGAAATCTTTTGCTATTTGTGATATCCAGTCGGTTCTGTTTTGAGGCGGATTGATTCTGGGGCAGGAACACTTGGGAAGCAGATAGCGTTTTGCAAGCGCCTTCCATGGGTCTCCATCTTCCACCTGCTCCCACCAATACCGGGAACCGTTGCAGAAATCATCAACAACTACGTTTACCCCCAGACTCTCAACACTTTGTACGAAAGAAGGGGTGTTCAGTAACGCACCGCTGATCATGATTCTTGGCGCAGCAGGAAGAGATCGGCCTGTGGTTTTAATTTCCTCCAGCAGCTTTTCCAACAAGGTATTGAAATCTTCCCTGGGCATTCTGACCGCAGCATTTAAGACTTCCAGCATTTCGGCGCCGGAAAGCGGCGGAGTATTGCTTTTCATCAGATCGTGGAGTTTTTTCAAATCTGTTCTTGTCTTGTTATAAAGTGCGATTGAATCAACAATAGCCTCATCTGTGATTGTTACGCCAAAAAATTTCTCCAGGTTCTTTTTAAACTCCATAACCTCGCCATGATAAAATTTATAAGCCAGGTCATTGAATTTGCGCGGAGTATCAAGAAGGGGTAGGGTTGGGATATTGTGATAATAACTGCCCACTTCCGCCAGACGGATGACTCCTTCGCAAGGAGTAGCTCCCGCAATACAATCCAGAAATCCGTATTCACCTCTTAGCTGCAATTCCAGTATTGTCCGGCTGAAGGAACAGGTGCCGCCGCTGAAGAGATATTCATTGGCCAGATCCAGGGAGATTTCTTCATTTCCGCCTGTGAGCCGGAAAGGCATCATGCCCGCGGCGTGAATTACCTCTTCCGGCACGTTGATGCAAATCCATCCGACAATTTTCTTTCCCTGTTCTTTCCATTTCCTGGCCGGTTCAGTAAAGGGAAAAGAAGCATTCACCTTCCCGATTTCTTCGATAGTTTTAAGCATCTCTGCCATTTGGTTCCTCCTTTGATTTTATTTTCTCTTTAAGCCGCCGACATCTTTTTGTTTTGTTTTTTATAGATAGCATTGGCGAACATTGCAGCTCCAAGCGCGCCGGCAATCTGGGTATCATATTTTGGTATCAAAGCCTCAACTCCAATGAGTTTTTCAATTCGTTTAACAATACCCTTGTTTTTGGCAATTCCGCCGGTGATGGCAAATTCTTTCTCCACTCCGATTCTTGTAAGAAGTTCCAGAATTCTTGTGGCCATTGCCTTGCAGTATGCCGCCAAAACCATATTTTTTGACCAGCCGCTTTTTAAAAGGCCGCTAGCCTCGGATTTTGCAAATACCACACAGGTACTGCTGACAGCTTCCGGTTCTTCGGCTACGTCAAGCGACATGTCGCCGATCTCGGTTACCGGAACCTTCAACATCTCTGCAAACACCTCCATGCCGCGTCCGGTTCCTGCTGCGCATTTGTCGTTCATAAGAAAGCTTAAGCATTTTCCCTTCTCATCAATATGGATGGTCTTGCAGTCCTGCCCACCCATATCAAGCACGGTTCTGACACTAGGGCCATACATGAAATTTGCTCCCAGCGCATGACATGATATCTCTGTTATAGCCTTGTGAGCGAAGGGAATATTTACCCGGCCATAACCTGTTCCAATCAGATAATTGATCCTATCAAAGGTGAGGCCTGGGATATCTTTAAGACACAAATCCATGGCATTATTAGCGCTTTTCGGACTGCTTGAACCGCTTCTGGTATTACTGTAAGCGTATATCTGACCATCACATAAAACAACCATCTGCGAACTTACCGAGCCCACATCAATACCGGCAGAAATAATATCTGCTTTTTTCCAATCCATTTCGGGGTTTACATAGGTTGACTCCACCCATCGAAAATATTCTTTTTTTTCTGCCATTTTTTGTATTTCCTCCTTATCCCTGCGCAATTAGCGCCGCACCAACGGCGCTTGTAAAAATCGGATCTTCCGGCACTGAAATTTTTGTTTTCAAAAATCCTTCAAGACCGTCAATGAAGCCTTTATTCAGTGAAACTCCGCCGATAACCGTTACGACATTTTCCATTCCAACCCTTCTGACCATTGATGAACACCTCTCGGCTACGGCTTTGTTAATCGCTCTTGAGATGTCCGCCGTTGTAACTCCCTCTGTATTTATCAACGATACCACTTCCGATTCGGCAAAAACGGCACACTGAGCATTCAATGGAATGTTCTTGTCGGACTCAAAATGAAGCTTAATAAAAGTTTCAAGATCTGATTGAAGGGCCCTGGCCATCGACTCTATAAAGGCACCGGCTCCTGCCGCACATCTTTCATTTGTGGCAAAATCAACCACATTCCCATCAGTATCGCATTTTGCTACCGCGGCCTTCTCGGCGCCCATATCAACAACCGTTCTTGAAGCCGGTACTTCAAATATGGCCCCTTTTGCGCCTGAGGAAATTTCTGTTGCCACATCATCAGCAAAGCCAACTTTCTTTCCCCCACCGCCGGTGGCGACGATTTTGCCGATAGCATCTCTGCCGATTCCCGCCTTGGCAAGCACTCCGTTTAATGCATTATTGATGACCTGTTCTTCATCCTGTTCTTTCTCCCCCCCGGCCAAGTGGCAATACTTTGCCAGGATCTTGTTGCCATCCATGATTACCGCTTTTGTGCTGGATGCACCCACGTCTATGCCCATAGTAATCATAAAATTATACCTCCTCTCGCATTAAATTAATTTTAAAATGACAGCATTTATATAAAACAACAAAAACTGTTAATTAAATGCTAACAGGATTGGTATTAAATACAACTCCAATAAAACAAGGGGATAACTATAGGATAAACCTATTGTTAATGAAGGCTTAATAAATAGGATCTAAGGTTGGCGTCTCTTTCTTTCAAACCAAATTTTTTTCTGAGACTGTTTCTGTGAAATTGTACGGTAGTAATGCCGATACTTAGCAATTCAGCGATATCTTTAATTGATCTTCCTTCTTTTACGAGGGAGGCGATTTCAATTTCTCTTGGAGTAAGATTATGATGTTTAAGCTTCAATAGCGGCAAGAATGATGAAATAATATTATTAAGATTTGATTCAACGATATTTAAAACAGATAGCTGCCGGGAAGACAGATTACTGTTCTTAAAGTTATCAATATAGGGCAAAACCAGTTCACGGACATTTGATAGAATTTTCCCTTCTATATCAGCTTTACTGCCTTCAAGTTGCCGCAATAAAACCTTCAAAGCGGCATTGACCTCTTCAAGGCTTTGAGTCTTCATCCTTAATGTTTTTTCCGCCCGTTTACGTTTGGTGATGTCTTTAAAATATACGGAAAGTCCCTCTTCCGATGGATAAGCGTGGGCCTCGAACCATCTGCCGAAAAGAAAAAGAGCATCAAAGAACATAGGTGTACGACTCGCCATTGCAGTCCAGTAAAACTGGAAATATTCTTTCTTGGTTTTAGGAAATAGCTCGGTCAATCGATTGCCGATCGCTTCATTTCTTGTCTTCCCCATAACTACTTCTGCCTGCTGATTCAGGTCGGTAAAACGGCCTTCCCGATCCCATGTAAAATAAATATCTGTGATGCTATCCAGAACGGTAGCAATCTTCTGGTTAGCTTTGTGTAAGGCTTCGTCAAGACGCTTGTATTCGGTAAGGTCATGGATAACCAAAACAGTAATCTTATTGCCGCTGTCATTTTCGTATTCGGAAGCTGATAAATCGGCGGGAAATTCAGCTCCGTCTTCTTTTCGCAGGAAAAGATTGCCCCTGGCATTACCGGCGCTGGTTTGCTCTGCCAGAAATACGGGCAATCCGGGATCATCATGATCAAAAAGTTCACTACTGCCTATACGACGCAACTCTTCTTCCGAACGTCCCAGCATCTCACAGGCAATAGGATTTGCAGCAGTTATCGAGCCATAACCCAACCCTATGAGAACGCCATCAAGAGAGGTTTCGAGTAATAAACGAAATTTATCTTCATTACCCATCAGACTTTTAATAGTTTCGTTTTGTTTCATTATTTAGACAACAGCAAAAAATTATTGCTGCTGAAAAAGCCGGGGTCCAGCGTTGAAGCCGGCATATATATGAATGATTCCGGATGCGCCGATCGGCTTACGCATGTAGCATGATGAGATTTTTCATCAATGTAAAGCTGAGCGTCATGATCCCCTGCGTTATTTTTGCCGCTCGAACCCTCACTGTAATGCATTAAAGAAGAGACCCATATCCGGGAATCACCGGATTGTTCACATACCTCCTTATACCAAATAGTATAAGTTTCCTGATCAATATAATTTACGTGCAAGCCCCAGTTATAATACGGATCTTTAGGCATCTGTTCCACAACCCATACTTTTCTTGGAACATAGGTAATATTCATAGGTGCCCAGGATGCGCCCTTCCACTTCGGATCTTCATAGCCTAATTTAGGATGGGTGCCACTATAGGGAAACACCCTGGTCATTCTTCCATCATGCAATTCCTGTGCCGGCAGCATATTGGGACTGGTGAAAGAAACAAGAATTGTTTTTTCTCCCACATACTTCCATCTCATGTTACTGTCTTTACCATCCCACATATAATTTGTATCCAGCCATGCATCAGATCCCATATAAGGGTCAGACCTCGTTGTTGAGCCGGTTTGCCGAATCCTGCGAATGGCAGGAACATAGGCATAATTGGTATCTTGCCTTGCGTCCATGTAAACATAGCACATTGTATTGGTTCCCTTGACGCTCATCGGCTCCATAACATTCTGGAATTGATAGTAGAGAACCTTCTCCGGATTTTTTATTTCACGGCCTGGCGGTCGGCCATTTAAATAAAGGCGCTGATCCAAGCCCTGAGCATAACGTTCCTCTCCTTTTTCGTTTACCCACATAACACGTGTGTTCTCTCTTGAACCCATGAAACGATATCTCTGGAAATCGAAGTTGTATATGATCTTTTCTGCAGCCTTGGGATCTTTCAGATCAATCTTCGGAAAAGGGAGCCCATAAATATTTTCGGGATATTTTCCAGTGTGTTTATCGATCAATTCTCCATCAGAGCCTATATCAAATTTACCTTCATTTATTGCGCTTGCCGCAAGAAAGGTGTCATTATGTTTGTATTTGAAGTTTATTTTCCCAGGGGTAATAACATAGTCCCCCTTTTCAACCGCGCGGTACATAGCAGGAATGAGAAGTTCTTTGTATTTACTGCAGTTAGTCTTGTCGATCACATTGGGTAAATCCATAGCCTGAACGTTACCACCACACAAAAACAGAACGAACAAAGAATACAATGACAAACCAAAATACTTTAATATATTCATTCGCTTCATTTGTTTCTTTTCCTCCTTCAGTTTTCTTGGTTATTTTATGTTTTTCTCATGCATGAAACTGTCTTTCTGAAGATCATATCAACTTCTAAACGTTGTCAGGCAAGGCATGAAATAACAAAAGGGCTGTTTGTTTCATGCATGAGAAAACTTGATGCATAAATGATTACTGAGTCAATGACCGGTTTCAGAGTAAATAAATGTCAGGATCTGGATTTAATTATTATTTGCAAAATTTATATGAGCCAACAAAAACGTAAAGAAACATTAACAGGATTTTTATTAAATACAACTACAAATAAACTACTAAATAACTATAGGCTAAAACTATTGTTATTCAAGATTTAACCCAACTTCATGGTTTTTAGTGGAAAGGACTTGCAGACCATATCGAAAGCATTATTTCAGGTGTAAAAATGTGTAGCTCAAATGATTAATCTTGAAAAAAAGATTTGTTTATATGATTTGACGAACACCTTTTTTAGATTTCATAGACATGTAAAAAGCTGGAAAACTCCACTTTTGTCATTCCGGCGAAGGCCGGAAACCAGTAATTCCATTGGGTTCTGGATACCGGATCAAGTCCGGCATGACGATTTGGGTGTTTCACAAAATTATTAAATGGCATATTAATTCCAAATGCGGTTACCCTGGCCGGGAACTTTGGAAAAGATTTTGTCTCATAATAATTAAAGTTTATTTTGAAGCTTGAAGCTGGGTTAATAAATAGGAACGAAGATTGGCTTCTCTTTCTTTCAAACCAAATTTTTTTCTAAGACTTATTCTGTGGAATTGTACCGTACTGACGCTGATAGTTAGCAGTTCCGCAATATCTTTAATTGATCTTCCTTCTTTTACGAGAGAGGCGATTTCAATTTCTCTTGGAGTAAGATTATAATGTTTAAGCTTCAATAGCGGCAAGAATGATGAAATGATATTATTAAGATTTGATTCGATGATATTTAAAATAGAGAGATGACGGGAAGACAGATTACTGTTCTTTAAGTTATTAATGTAAGGCAATACAAGTTCTCTGACATTTGATAAAATTTTACCCTCAATATCTCCTTTGCTTTCTTCAAGTTGCTGCAATAAAACCTTTAAAGCGGCATTGACTTCTTCAAGGTTTTCGGTCTTCAACCTTAATTTTTTTTCCGCCCGTGTACGTTTGGTGATATCTTTAAAATAAACGGACAGCCCCTCTTTCGATGGATATGCGTGAGCTTCGAACCATCTTCCGAAAAGAAAAAGAGCATCAAAGAACATATGGCTATGACTTGCCATGGCAGTCCAGTAATACTGCATGTATTCCTTTTTTGTTTTTGGGAAAAGCTCAGCCAATGACTTGCCGATAACTTCATCTCTTCTTTTTCCCATTACTACTTCTGCCTGCTGATTCAGGTCAGTAAAACGGCCTTTTCGATCCCAGGTAAAATATATATCTGTTATGCTGGTCAAAACAGTACTAATCTTCTGGTTCGCATTATGTAAAGCATTGTCAAGACACTTGAGCTTGGTCAGGTCACGGATAATCAGTATGCTAAATTTATAACCGCTGCTATCATCAAATTCCGAAGCTGATAAATCGGCTGGAAATATAGAACCGTCTCCTTTTCGCAGGAAAAGTTCACCCCTGGCTATACCGGTGTTAGCCTGTTCTGCCAGAAATATGGGTACCCGCGGATCATCATGATCAAAAAGTTCACTAATCCCTGTATTGTGTAACTCTTTTTCAGAACGGCCCATCATCTCACAGGCAATGATATTTGCAGCAGTAATTGATCCATCGGATAAACATATGAGAACAGCATCAAGAGAGGTTTCGAGCAGCAAACGGAATTGTTGTTTACTATCCATCAGATGTTTTATTGTTTCTGCCTGTTCCATTTGCCGCTTTCCTTTTTTTCACAAGAACTATTTTGCTCATAATGCTTTATAAGTTATAATGCCAATAAATAAGCTTTCTTATCATAATAAAATATTCTCCCTTTCATTGCAAAAAGAAACTTATAAATATATACTACCTAATGTTTCCTTACAGCAATAAAGCAAATTTGTTAAGTAATGTTAATATGTTCCCAAACTAAACATATTTATAACAAATGTTTAAAAACGTTTACCCGGGGGAATTGATGGGTTTATTCAATATAATTGCGGTGCTTGTAACGCTTGCAGCCTTGTTCGGTTATGTTAATTACCGATACATCAAGCTTCCAACTACTATAGGCTTGATGTTTATATCCATACTGATGTCTGTTCTAATGGTAATACTGGGACATCTGGGGCAGACAGGATATGGAATTGAAAAGCTGTGGCTTGACGTAATACGCAAAGTGGATTTCAACAAAACACTAATGGTAGGGATGCTGAGTTTTCTGCTGTTTGCCGGCGCTCTTCATGTTGATTTGAATGAGCTGTTGAAGCAAAAATGGCAAATTCTTGTCTTTTCAACTATTGGGGTCATGCTTTCAACTATATTAGTCGGATATTCTGCATTCCTTTTCTTAGGCTGGCTGGGAATTAATCTTAATTTAATATACTGTCTGCTTTTTGGTGCCCTTATTTCTCCAACGGATCCTATTGCGGTACTGGGAATACTTAAAAAGGCGGGTGTTGCAAAAGAACTGGAAATAAAAATCACCGGTGAGGCGTTGTTTAATGACGGTGTAGGTGTTGTAATATTTATTACCCTCTTAAAATTAGTTGATGGCGGGTCGGATATTTCGCCTGTACAAATATTAGTGTTTTTTGGTAAAGAAACAATAGGCGGAATTGTAATAGGTTTAATAAGTGGTTGGTTTGCTTATCTAATGCTAAAAAGCATAGACAATTATCAGACTGAAATTCTTATTACCCTTGCTTTGGTAATGGGCTGTTATGCCCTGTCAACAGCCATTCATTTCTCAGGCCCCATTGCTATAGTTATTGCCGGTCTTTTAATAGGTAATCATGGCAGACAATTTGCCATGTCTGAAAAAACACGAGAAAATCTCGATACATTCTGGGAGCTTATAGACGAAATACTAAACGCTCTGCTTTTTGTTTTGATCGGGATAGAACTTCTTATAATAACACTGACAGGCAGATATATTATTGCCGGTTTTATAGCCATACCCATTGTACTTTGTGCACGTTTTCTATCTATAGGAGCACCCCAGTTTTTTATGCCTGTTAGAAAGAAAATCACCTTAAAATCTATGCAGATAATGACCTGGGGTGGTTTGCGCGGCGGCATATCGGTTGCTCTTGCCCTGTCCTTGCCAATAGGATATGCAAGAGATACTATTATTACAATGACCTATATTATAGTAGTATTTTCAATCATGTTCCAGGGATTAACCTTAAAATATATTGTGAAAAATAATCAATGAGCTGATTAACATTTTTGCAACTGGCTCAAATTATTTTTATTATCCCTCACGGATATTGAGGGAAACCCCCCAAACAAAATGAAGCTTGAAAAAAACCAGTGCTTGTATTATTAATTAGCTATATTCTTTTATATTTTTAAAGATAAGGTTAAAAAGTACATTATCTCAGTTATATTCAGAAAATCACTTCGATCCGGATCTAAATTTAAAGTAAATTATCATTATTACCGATAAAAAGGTTAGGCCTTTTGATTTCTTTGCTCTGGAGAGCTATGAACAGCGAAAATGATCCGAAATCTGTTTTAACAAACATATCTATATGGTGCCTATTCATAACAGCATGCATCAGCGTTCTGGCTTTTACCGGATGGGTAGCAGGTTCTGTATTTATCACCAGCATAAGTCCGAATTACAAGCCTATTCCTCCAAGCACTATCTTATGCCTTTTCGTAATTAGTGTTTCTTTTTCGTTTTATATCAAAAAACCCGAAAATCATGTTCTACGGATTATTGCTATAACATGCGCAATTGTTGTTATGTGTATTTGCGTTTTAATATCCGTCTGTTTTTTCGCGGGAATAAGAATTGAACCGGAACATCTGTTCTTTGTACCTCAGAATTTCCCGATAGGCCATATGGCACCCGCCACTTCAACAAGGCTTGCAGCCATTTCTCTGGGTATTTTATTGTTGACCTTTCCTTCTTATAAAAAGAAGCTTTATAATAATTTAGCGGCTTTTTGTGCAATAATATCTATTGTTACCGGATTGTTCGTACTTATCGGCTATCTTTATGAAACCCCTGTTTTATATAGAGAGGACACAATACCTGTTTCCATACCCGGAGCAGTATCTATGATATTTCTTGGCATGGGTCTTTTGGCGGCAGCAGGGCCAAATACAATTCCAGTTAAATTTTTTATAAGCACATCTGTCCGCAGTCGCTTAACCAGGGCGTTTTTACCCGTCATCCTTGCTGCTGTTTTCATAAACGACATACTGGTAAGAATACTGACATCTTTTGCGAAAGTTAACATTGCTTTTGCAAGGTCCTTAATTGCGATAGCATCAGCTGCAATAGTCGGCATAATAATTGCCAAACTGACAAAATCCATCGGAACCCAAATAGATGATATTCATAATGAGCTTGTTAAAAAGGATGAGGAGCTTGTTACAAGCAATGATCGTTTCAAAATGATTGCCGAGAATATTAATGAAGCTTTCTGGGTGCTGGATGCAAAGATAGGAAATATAATTTATATAAGCCCGGGTTACGAAAAGATATGGGGGAGATCGGAGGCAGATATATATCAAACCCCGCTGTCTTTTTATGATTCGGTTATTGCCGAAGACAGGGATAAGCTGAAATCTGCTATTCTATGCCATAAAGCAGGAGAAAAGAAACAGGTTGAATATCGTATCCTGCGTCCGGACGGATCTATGCGGTGGATTGAGGGGCAGGGGTATTCGGTAAAGGATGCCTCGGGGCAGGTCAAATATAATATCAGTGTAATTAGAGACATTACCGAGCGAAAGCAGGTTGAGGAAAATCTGAAATCGGAAAGAGATTTTTCGGATACGGCTTTAAACAGTCTTCCTGTTGTTTTCTATCTTTTTGACAATACTGGTCGATTTTTAAGATGGAATAAACATGTTGAACTAGTTACCGGATATTGTGCAGAAGAAATTGGAAAGATGCATCCACTTGATTTTATATCTGATTCGGATAAGGCTTTGGTGGCGGAACGTATTGAAACAGCTTTTAAAAAGGGTGTTGCAGATGTCGAAGCAGATTATGAAACTAAAAGTGGAAGAAGAATCCCCTATTATTTTACCGCAAGGCCGTTTCATTTTAAAGGTCTGCCATGTCTTATCGGTATTGGTATTGATATAACTGAACGCAGAATAAATGCTCTTGCATTGAAGAAAGAAAAGGAAACGGTTCAAAAATATCTCGATATTGCAGGGGTTATGATTGTGATAGTTGATCTTGATATGAAAGTTCTTGTAATAAATAAAAAAGCTTGTGAAGTTATTGGGTACGAAGAAAAAGAAGTAATGGGAAAAAACGCCATTGATATTTTTATCCCTGAAGATATCCGGCCCGAAGTGAAGACTTATATAAACAAATTAATAGCAGATAATATAGATAAGATCGAATCAACGAAATTTAATGATATTGTTTTGACCAAAAATGGACAAAGAAGAACTATAGCATGGGATCTTGTTTTTCTCAAAGATGACATGGGCAAGGTAACCGGAATTTTAAGTTCGGGAGAAGATATTACTGAGCGTATAGCGATGCAGAATATGCTCATGCAGGCCAAAAATGAATGGGAAGAGACCTTTGACACAATAAATGATGCCATAACCATTCATGATAACAAGCATAATATAATCCAGGCAAATAAGACCGCAAAGGAGTTACTTGGAAGATCTTTTGATGATATAAGAAAATTGAAATGCTTTCAGTTATATCATGGCTACAATAGCCCCTTGCCTGATTGCCCATGTTGCAATGTTTTGAAAACAGGCGAAATATCCGTTCAGAGAATATTTGAACCCCATCTTAACAGACATCTTGAAATCAAGGCGATTCCCAGATTTGATAAAAACAACCAGCCTGTAGGTGTAGTACATATTGTAAGGGATATCAGTGATCAGGTGAAAGCGGGAGAAGAACAGCGCTTATTGCAATCACAGTTTTTACATATACAGAAGATGGAATCCATCGGCAGACTTGCAGGTGGAGTGGCTCATGATTTCAATAATCTGCTAAGCGGCATATTGGGATTCAGTGAGTTAGCGCTGCTTGATATACCTGAAGATGATCCTTTAAGAGAACGAATAGAGCTTATCATAGGACTGGGAGAAAAGGCCGGATCTCTTACGCAACAGCTTCTTGCTTTCAGCCGAAAGCAACAACTTGTAATGAAAGGTATCAATCTTAGCAATGTGGTAAATGATATAGCCAAGATGCTAAAAAGGATCATAGGCGAAGACATAAAGCTTGAGTTAATAACTCCAAAAACAATCAGAGGCGTTATGGCCGATCAGGGCCAGATGGAGCAGGTGTTGTTGAATCTGGCTGTAAACGCCAGAGACGCCATGTCAAATGGCGGGGTTTTGACCATCGAAACATCTGAATCAGTATTAAGAGAAGATAATATCCAAGAGTTTGAAGATATGTATCCCGGAGAATATGTAAAGCTTGCTGTCAGTGATACCGGGTGCGGCATGAGCAGTAAAGTGCTTGAGAATATATTTGAGCCTTTTTTTACCACAAAAGAAGTGGGGAAAGGAACCGGCTTAGGTCTTGCAACGGTTTATGGAATAATTAAACAGCATAAAGGGCATATTGATGTTAAAACCGGGCTGGATGAAGGATCGGTGTTTAATATATATTTGCCAGTTTCAACTGATAAGGGGATCAATAAAGTATTTGAACCTGATGTTAAACAGATAGGAGGGGGGACTGAAACGATTCTTGTAGTAGATGATGAACCGATATTGCTCTCAATCATAGAAAAAGCCTTAAAGCCTCTTGGGTACAGACTTCTTATAGCTGTTTCTCCTCAGGAAGCCATAAAAATTAATGAGTCCTACGATGAAGCCATAGATATGTTGCTGACAGATATCGTTATGCCTAAAATGAATGGTAAACAGCTTGCAGGTATAATCAAGGCCAAACATCCGGGGATAAATGTGGTTTTTATGTCGGGATATCCTGAAGATGACTTAAGGCAGCAAAATGATGAAAAAGATAATGAGCTTTACCTCAGAAAGCCATTAAGAATAAACAAATTAAGAAAAATTGTACGAGAAGTATTAGATAATAAGAATATTTAAAAAGCTTAGTACAAATTTAATAATGGATTGGCAGATTAATGGACAGCGCAAAACATCCGGAAACTTTGTTGAGAGATATTTCGTACTGGTGTATGTTTATAACAGCATGCATCAGTATTCTCACTTTTGCCGGATGGATGACAGAATCTGTTTTTATTACCAGCATAAGCTCCAAATACAAGCCTATTTCCCCAAGCACTATTTTGTGCCTTTTTATAATCAGCGTTTCTTTTGCAACTTATATAAAAAAACCGGAAAATCGTGTACGGCGGATTATTGCCATAACATGCGCAATTGCTGTCATATGCATCTGTCTTGTAATATTTATCTGTTTCTTAACCGGCATAAGACTTGATGCGCAACTTCTATTTTTTACACCCCGGCGGTTTCCTGCAGGGTATATGGCGCCGGTAACGGCAGCAAAGCTTTTCGATATTTCCATTGGAATATTATTTCTGACTTTTCCTTACAGCAAAAAAAATATCTATAACAATATAGCGGTCATTTGTGCAACAATATCAATCTTAACCGGATTATTAATACTTGTTGGTTATCTTTACGAATCACCTTTTTTATACAGAGAATCTACAATACCTGTTTCAATACCCGGAGCAGTATCTATGGTATTTCTTGGCATGGGTCTTTTAGCAGCAGCCGGGCCAAATACTCTGCCTGTAAAATATTTTGTAGGTTCATCTGTCCGCAGCCGCTTAGCCAGGGTGTTTTTTCCCGTTATCCTTGCTGCTGTTTTCATAAACGACATAATGGCAAGAGTGTTGACATCTTTTGCAGAAGTTAACCCTACTTTTGCAAGATCGTTAATTGCAATAACATCTGCTTCAATAGTAGGCATAATAATAGCCAAACTGGCAAAATCGATCGGCACACAAATAGATCATATTCATAATGAGCTTGTTAAAAAGGATGAGGAACTTGATATAAGCAATGAACGTTTCAAAATGATTGCAGAAAATATCAATGAGGGTTTCTTGATTTTTGATGCTAAAATTGAAAATATAATTTTTGTCAGTTCCGGTTATGAAAGGATCAGGGGAAAATCTATGGAAGATTTTATTAAAAAGCCATTCTTCCAATTTGAAGAGGTTTACCCTGAAGACCTTAATCGTGTGCTTGCTTCTTATCAAAACCATAAGAATGGCAAGTCCGAACCCATTGAGTATCGTGTTAAATTTTTGGACGGATCCATCCGCTGGATTGAGGCCCAGGGATTTCCGGTAAGAAACGATTTTGGAGAAATTATAAATAATATCTCTGTGATCAGAGACATTACAGAACGCAAACAGGCAGAAGAAAATCTGAGTTCGGAAAGAGACTTTTCGGATGTGGCTTTAAACAGCCTGCCTGCAATTTTTACCCTTAATGATAGTACTGGAAAATATTTGCGTTGGAATAAGAATTTTGAAACAATAACCGGATATAGTGCAGAAGAAATTATAAGTTTGCATCCTAGTGAACTTGTTATTGGTTCGGTTAATGCATCAGTTCGAGAACGGATTAAATTAGTTTTTGAGCAGGGTTTTGCAGATTCCGAGGGTGACTTAATCTGTAAAAACGGTAAGACAATTCCCTATCATTTTACCGGCAGACCTTTTTACTATAAAGATATCCAATGTGTTATCAGTATAGGAATAGATATAAGCGAACGCAAAAAAAATGCTCTTGCATTGCAGCTGGAAAAAGACACGGTTCAAAAATATCTCGATATTGCAGGAGTAATGATTGTAGTAGCTAATGCTGATTTGGAAATAGTTCTTGTAAACAAAAAAGCTTCTGAAGTTATCGGATATGAAGAAAAGGAAATCATCGGAAGAAACGCTGTTGAAATTCTTATCCCGGAGGAAGAACGTCACAAGGAGGAATCTTTTGTACAAAAAATGATTACGGGTGAAATAAAAGCAACCGGAGCAGATAAATCACAAACTACCGTTCTTACAAAAAAAGGTGAAAAAAAAGTTATAGAATGGAGCGGTGTTCCGTTAATAGATGAAACAGGCAAGATAACAGGAATAATAGCTTCAGGAGAAGATGTCACTGAGCGAATAAAAATGCAGAACATGCTTTCGCAGGCCAAAAATGAATGGGAAGAGACCTTTGATACAATAAATGATGCCATAACCATTCATGATAACAAGCATAATATAATTCGGGCAAATAAAACGGCATCGAAGCTGCTTGGAAGATCTTTTAACGATATAATAAAGTTTAAGTGTTTTGAGTTATATCATGGTTCCGATAGTCCCATGCCAAGCTGTCCATGTCATATTTCTCTTAAAACAGGCGAAATATCCGTTCAGAGAACATTTGAACCCCATCTTAACAGACATCTTGAAATAAAGGCGATTCCCAGGTTTGATAAAAACAACCAGCCTGTAGGTGTAGTACATATTGTAAGGGATATCAGTGATCAGATGAAAGCGGAAGAAGAACAGCGATTGTTGCAATCACAGTTTCTACATATACAGAAGATGGAATCCATCGGCAGGCTTGCAGGAGGAGTGGCTCATGATTTCAATAATATATTAAGCGGTATATTGGGATTCAGTGAACTTGCGTTGCTTGATATACCCAAAGATGATCCTTTAAGAGAACGCATTGAACTAATCATGGGGTTGGGAGAAAAGGCGGGATCACTTACACACCAGCTTCTCGCTTTCAGCCGCAAGCAAAAGCTTGTGATGAAAGATATCAACCTTAACAATGTAGTAATAGATATGGTCAGGATGTTAAAGCGGATCATAGGTGAAGATATAAAGCTTGAATTAAGGCCTTGCGTAGCAATCAGAGATGTTCTGGCGGATCAGGGTCAGATGGAACAGGTATTGTTGAATCTTGCTGTAAACGCCAGAGATGCTATGCCATATGGCGGCGTTTTGACCATCGAAACAACTGATACAGTATTAAACGAGGAAAATATCAAAAAACATGAAGGGGCAGATCCCGGAGAATATGTAAAGCTCACAGTAAGCGATACCGGATGCGGAATGAGCAGTAAAGTGCTTGAGAATATATTTGAACCTTTTTATACCACAAAAGAAATTGGGAAGGGCACCGGGTTGGGCCTTGCCACAGTATATGGTATTATTAAACAGCATAGGGGGTATATTGAAGTAACAAGCAAGCCGGAAGAAGGATCAGCATTTAAAATATACTTGCCTACTTCAACAGATAAGGACATTAAAGAAATTATTGAAGATGAAATTAAACAGCCAATAGGCGGCGATGAGACAATCCTTGTTGCAGATGATGAACCAATTATGCTTTCAATTATTGAAAAAGCCTTAATACCTTTAGGATACAGGCTTATTATTGCCAATTCTCCTCGAGAAGCCATAAAAATTAATGAAACCTACGATGGTGTTATCGATCTTTTACTGACAGATATTGTCATGCCGCAAATGAACGGCAAACAGCTTGCAGATATTATAGCAAATAAGCGTCCGGGTATAAAGGTGGTTTTTATGTCGGGTTACCCGGCAGAGACATTCACAAATCAAAGATCAGGTGAAGAATATGGTTTTTATCTTCAGAAGCCATTGAGGATCCACCTGTTTAGGCAAAAGATACGTGAAGTATTAGATAGTGTCTATCCATAAACGGCATCTTGCGGCCCATATCTGCGTTCTCGCGTTTTAGAAATACTCGATGTAAGTCCCCATTACGCCTGCGTCTTCAAAAACGCTGCGGCCTTGAACTGAACCACAATCCACCACACGGTGAAGTAATGCTATCCGCCACCGTTTACCCGACCTTTTTCAGTGCAGGTCCTCCTTATTTACCAACTCTTTTATCAGCGCATCATCAGCCTTTTTTTCAAGAGAGAGCGATTCGCCGGGGCAAATGGTAACACATAGTCCGCAACCCATACATCGTTCAAGGTTTATCACTGCGACCTGATCTTCACCAATTGTGATGGCTTCGATCGGGCACCGCTCAAGGCATTCTTCGCATCCCGTACAGGATTCAGTATCTACCTGGGAATAATAATTCGACTTAAAATGATCAGCCGGCCTGCGGTTTCCCCACGAACGAAGGGCAATACAATGCTTATCACAATGACACATGATTTGATGATCCTTCATGACCGTGCTCATGGTTACCAACCCTGCTGCTTCGCATTGCTTTTGAATTTCTATGGCCTCGTCAAGACTTAAATAACGCCCCTGCTTCCGTTCTTTGGCATAATAATCAGCGTATTCATTAAAAGAAAAACAGACCTCAATCGGTTTTGTCGGCGTCCCGGTCAGACTCACCTGTTTTCTGCAGGCGCACTCAATGACGGCTATTTTATTTTTGCTCTTAAGTATTTTTAATACATCATCGTGGGGAAATACCTCAGGTGTTGCTTCCAAAGCCTCCTGTACCGGAATATACTTTATAAGCGGCGGAGCATTATCAGCAAAATGTTTAAAATAGACTTCTTTATGATATTGTTCAAGCAGTCCGGCCACTTCTTTATCCATTAGTTTAACTATATTTTCGTAAAGACCAACCATATAGGGTGCAGGTGAATAAACTTTACGGCCTTCCATTTCCATGCAAAGCACAGAGCCTCTTTCCACCATCCGTTCCATATCCATAGTGGTCTTATCAACGTCTTCACCGAACCTTTGGGCGATCATTTCCAAAGTTTCAGGAACAGAGTCCATCTTCATATATATTTCGGCGTCCTCTTCGGAAAAAAGAATCTTTAAAATTTTCAACTCAACACCCGAACTTGTTGCAGGGTAGCCGGGAAAATATCCATTGATTTTTTCCTGAAGACGCCTGTAAATACTGTCCTCCATGGGTTTCATCTCCTTTACAGGGCAAATTTATTGTCTATGAATTTTTTTACCTGCTCCGGGGTGTAGTCCAGACATACGATCGGTTTTTTCTCAAGTTGCATGCTCCCGTTTACTAGTTTCACGGTAATATTGCACAGCCAGTTTTCGTTATCCCTTTTTTCAAAATCCGACCGATAATGCTGCCCCCTTGTCTCAGTTCTCATCAATGCCGCCCGGCACATGGCTTCGACCATATCAATCATGTTATAGTTTTCAATGGCTTCTTTCCATTCCGTATTAAATGTTTTCGTTTTGTTGGAAACTATCATTCTCGGAAGATCTTCTTTCCTGATACGGTCAAGCTCTTTAATAGATGCTTCAAGGCTTACCCCGTTTCGTATCGGTCCCAAAGCCTTATAAGAAGCTCTTTGAATGGCGTGTCTTACAACATGAGGACGAACGGGTTTATTCGCCTTTCTGTTAAGTATTTCATAGACTCGCGTAAATTCTTTATTCACCGGTTGCCAGTCTATCTTATTAATACGCATATCTTTGATATATTCAACCGCCTTAATTGCTGCAAGCGAGCCGCCACTCATATTCATATCAATACCGCCGGTTCTCGCGCCTCTAACACCGCCTCCCAAGGGGCAGAAAAGACCCGGAATATCGGTTGCCAGATTTTCATCAACGATCGGATGCGCATTGGATTCATACCATTCAAGATTTACTTCCAAAAGTTCTTTTCTGACGTCAAATCCGAACTGTTCCTTGTAAGGCTTAACATTACGCCGGTATGTATCTCTTAATCCGGCGATATGAGTGTCGGAACGGCAATCAACATACACACCTCCGTTAGGACTTCCCTTACCCTCTTGAATCTTTTTGGCGATCTCGCGCGCAAATAAACCTCTGTTCATTTCTTCCCTGGTATAATGTTTCATCCAGTAATCACCATTCTTGTCGCATACATAAGCCCAATCAAGATCGTCGGCACCGATACCTCCGTTGTAACTTGCCGCAAGGCCGGTTGGATATATACTTATCAAGTCATTTGCCATAAATTCGCAGTCGGACAATCTGGCGCCATGTCTTAAGGCAATGGCATCCAGATCTCCCGTATTATCAGGGCTGCCGAGAGAAATCGGGCTTACGGAAACCCATCCATAGTGCCATGTACACGGACCTGTGGCGGCAATAACGGCTTTTGCCCTGAAAACACGAAACGTTCCCGTTGGCAAATTAATCCCCATCGCTCCGATGCACCGCCCATCCTGCATAAACAGGTTGGTAATCATGGTTCTGTCAACCACATTTATTGCATTTCTTTTAACCTCATCGGCTTCATGTCTGCTGAATCCATGTTCCATCATGTCCATACCCGGCATTAAGGGTATCATTACTAATTTTCCATCTTTGGTTCTACTGAAAGCAGTTGTCCCACGGTTGGCCACCTCAAGTAATAACTTGTGATCCGGCATATGATTGTAGACCGCACTCATTACCTTCTGGTTGCCCACACCCTCTGAGTACCAGAAATTGAACCGGTATGCCATATCTCCGTCTTTCATGCTGGCAACATAATTATCCCAATTCATGCCAAATCCGCCGCTAAATCCGAATGGCCCTTTATCTACCATGATCAAATTGGCACCCT
Organism: Pseudomonadota bacterium; assembly: GCA_018901125.1. Classification (GTDB taxonomy): domain Bacteria; phylum Desulfobacterota; class Desulfobacteria; order Desulfobacterales; family RPRI01; genus RPRI01. The sequence continues at coordinate 50,840 of JAHIFE010000024.1, forward strand.
GACCAAATGCCTCTAATGCTGCGGATACAGCAGCAAAACCTCCACCAAGAATCAGCACATCCGTATCATATACTTCGTAAACAGGCTCAGGCACTGAAACAGTCTTTCCCGGGCGGTGGATTTCTTTTGCAGTGATTTTCTCGCCTGTTGCTCCTTCCGCCAGATTAACCATGCCAAGACCACCTGCTATACCACCGGCAAAAAGCCCTGCATTTTTTAAAAACTCCCTGCGGGATGCTTTGTTGTCCTCTTTCTCCTTCTTTTTCTTTGTTGACATGTTTGTCCCTCCTTTTGTGGAAGCTTGCCATACTCTTTGGCTGCCTTCATGAAAACGTCAAGGTGCTCCGCCGGGGTGTTTATATCCAAACCATCGGTAGCCAATACAAATCGGCCGACCGGCCATCCTTCCCGTATGGGCCTTTTCACTTCATCACGAATCCTATCCGTGGGTCCATGCACTATCAAATTGCTACTGAAACCATAGCGCAGCGTAAGATCATACTTTACTGCAGTTTTATTGCTATGTCCACCATAAGTTGATGCTGCATGCAGGCTAATCGCACATACCTGAATGGGAATCCGACCAGGTGATTCTCCCCGGTATATCGCATCAAAACGCTCACGGGGGGGCGTTGCAACACGCTTCCGGATTTTACCGCATATTTTGTCTACCCTGGTCTCTTCTTCTGTAGTCAGTTGAACTCCATAGTCTTCAACCATGTTACCTTCTCCTTTATATCATGTATCTCCTGGATACCGGCTAAATCTCTGGCATTTTCCATTACAGTCAACATTCCTCAATAAGCCCTGCACTTCCTTTTGCTCTTACCCTAAGAGACTCAACATACCTGTCGTCCATTATAAAATCTTTGTCGGCAAACATAGTTCCGTGAGGTCCGAAATATATTCAGTAGCCCTTTCCAAATCATGACGGGCATGTACCAGACAACTAATACTTTTGTGATGCAGCATGTTTGGCGGCAGTATAACCGGAGGTAGTCGACATGCTGCAACCACCGAGAAGACCGAAACCCATCGGAGTTCTACCCTCTCCGATACTTCCGCCAGCCGTAAAAAATGCGGCGTATAGTCCGGGAATGGGCTTTTGATCCTTATCCAATACTTGCATGTCAGGGTTAGTCCTCAAACCACAGCCGATGGGCCCCATGCTGCCGCCGGCTTTCAACCCATAGAATGGAGCGTGCTTTATCGGGATTAAGAACCGGGCAGGTGTGCCGAATTCCGGGTCCTCTCCAGCCGCACAACATTCATTCCATTTCTCTACGGCCTGCTTGAACAGAACCTTATCCAAGCCTAACTTTTCAGCTAACTCTTCCAATGTATTGGCTACTTTTATCACATTCACATCGATCGCTTCTTTCACCGCCACTCGCCAATCGTTTGGAGCAAGAGTCTCATTTCTGGTAACTGTATTCACTCCAGGCACATCCGGCGTAATGGGGCGTTTGCAAGATAGCCCCAATGGAACATCATCCTGAATCTTCCAAATATTTTCTTCATACTTGTTATCGAAAATGACATACGCCCTTCCCCCGGGTTGTGCCATCATTGCGGGCGGTCTTAACATGTATTGGCCTAAGTTGTTGTCCATCATCATAAATCTTTGGCACGCTTTGTTCAGGTGCAGCCATGGAGCCCTCGACAACTGGACATCTCCGGAGTATAAAAATCTAAACCACGGGCCGCCATTCTCCGTCCTGTGGTCTATTCCCCCCTCAAAACAAGTACACGAGTCAAATCCTGCCACATCGGCTCCTACTCCAAGCCCCATTCTGAAACATTCTCCGGTATTGGACGGCAGAGACATCGATACACTACCGACACCCTTATATACTGAGGGCGCGTATTTCTTAAGCAAGCTTAGATTGTGTTGCATACCGCCGGCAGCCATAATTACAGCTTTTTTTGCTCTTACGTAAATAGTGGTTCCCTCCGGATTGCCCGTAGCTTTCACCCCATCAATCCTGCCGTTATCTCTCACCAATGCGTCTACTTGAGTATTGACCATGAACTTTACGCCCTTTTCTTTGCACTTTTTAGCCAGGAAGTTCATGAGATCCGTCATCGGAATCCAACATAATCTCTCGTGGCCGCCTTTGGAAACAACTGCGGGGTACCCTGCTATGTTAACCTCCCATTCAAAGCCTTGATCTCCCACCCAGTCGACAACTTCACCACTCTTTTTTATCATATTACGAAACAAATGTATGTTGCCTGTGTAACCTGTCTCAAATAGGTTTCCCATGGCAACCTCATTTACATCCCAATCTATCCCTGCCTTTATCTGGACCCTACTGTTATAAGCGTAAAAGGCGCCGGCGTATTGAGAGGTTCCACCTGTGGCATCCGTCTTCTCAAGAAGGATCACAGAACATCCTTTATCTCTTGCTATCAATGCACCGGCAAGGCCTCCTCCTCCTGATCCCACCACTACTATATCGGCCTCCTGATCCCATTTTGCCGGTGGGCCTGCCGGCAGGATCGGTTCCGCATCTTCAGGTTTCTCGAGTGGTTTGTTTCCCAACCTTGTTGGTAAATTTCTTTTTTCGTCAGTCATTTTTTCTCCTTCTCCTATAATTTGAATATTTTATGAATTATATCGCATCAAGCAGCACCCTTATAATACCAAGGTGCATTCAAAAAGATAGCAAGGTGGCAAGGAGGTTTTCCAGCAGGCGTATATGTAATAATCCGAGGACAAACCGACGAAGCCAACACAGGTAGAATTTGAATGCAACTTGGTATAACTACCTGTCTTTTAATCTTGCCATTTCACCCGATTTTATCATCTTAACCTTGCGAATAGCTTCAATAGCGCTAATTCCGGCAGCATCGGCCCCGTATTCTTCGGCCTGCTCATCAGTGAAGGCCCAGCCTCCGACAATGTAAATCAAATTATCCCGCACACCCGCATCAACAAGCGCTTTATTTACATTCCCGCAATATGCTTTTACAGGTGATAGAATAGCGGAAGCGCCTGCTACCGTTGCGTTATGTTTTTTTGCGGCATTCGCAAAATCTTTGGCCGATTTGTTCTCACCGATGTCAATTACATTATATCCATTGTGATGATTCTTATATCTTAGCAAATTTCATAGCTGCCGCCATACTGGCGTCCATATGTTCAGGGGTTGTATAATAGTCAATAGCACCCAAACCTATCGTACATCTGTTGTTGGGTATTTTTTTGGCTGCATCACATCTTCCTTTTATCTCTTCTTCTATTTTGGATATAGGCCCGCTAAGCAGTAGTTTGTCTGAAGGAGCATAGCATCCGTACATGTTATTTTTATGCAGAAAATCATTTACAATATTATAATCGTTAATATCCCCCGTACACATAACGCCGTCAAAGCTGTCATCCCCCAAAGCGCCGGCTTTAAGCATTTCATCCAGCCAATCGATTGCTCCATTAAAAGCCCAGGCATGAACGATCGGCTTTTTCACCGCCGCTTTCACGGCCTTGCCGATTCTGGCGTACTCACCGGCAGCCCACTCTGACCCTTTTACAGGATACATTCCGACATCTGAGCACATGTAGCTGTAATCTACTTTCCCCAAATTAGTTACTGCTATGCCAAGTTTTATCAACCAGTCAGAAGCTAGGTGCGTCGCCTTTTTGCAGAATTCTTGATTTTTGCGGAGATTTTTCATAAATTGATTACAACCCATCATATGCATGGCGACAAATCCGTCCGGCCCTTCACAAAAAGACCCTTCAATGGGCATAACATTGCTTAGTTCATATTTATCAAATATCCGCCTCACTTCCTGGCAAAACCAGAGATATTGAGCAAACATGCCATGTTTTGTTGGATCGGGTGCTTCCAGTCCTTCCAGATCTTCAATTGTCCTTATCGGCAGTTCTCCGTCATGTACAGGATTGCCGTTTTCTATGAACATAGAATCACCACCGAACAATTCTTCGCCATAAGAGATTGGTGCACAAAACATTCTCTCAAACTTGTAGCGAGCTGTGGTCGCCAGATGGGATTTAACCAACAGCTTGGGATAAAAGTAAGCATCGATGGTTTTTATGGCATTGGCAAACCCATCCAGAGTACGCACGGCATAGGAGGGAAAGTAAAACGTCTCCACAACCAGACGGTCTCTTTCCTTGCCTTCCATCGTTGCCTTGAAGCGTTCCATCGGCGTCATCTCTTCTTCTGAGATATTTTTGTGAATCTTCTCGCAGTAACGTTCGATCTCTCTTTCCTCTTCAGGGCTCCATGTAAGACAGACTTTCAGTTCGTCCAATGATTTCCCATAATACGGTCCAGCACCTTTCATCTTTCCCAATTTAATAGCCATGTTCTTTTGCCTCCTTTTGATATATATTAATATTCTTATGTGGTTTGCACATAGCAATATCCCTCTCTTTATTATCTGTCCTTCAGTCTGGGCATCTCGCCCGACTTTATCTTAACCTTGCGAATAGAGTTAACAGCGTTGGTTTCTGTCGGGTCCGCTTTATATTCACCTGCCTGCTTATCGGTAAAGGTCCAGCCTCTATGATATAAATTAAATCGTTTTTCTTATACCTGCATCCACCATTGCTTTGTTTACAACTCAGCGATATGCTAAAGTTCAGTTAATTCTATATATTTATTATTTTAGTTTACCCCGGATCGTCAAAACTTACCGGGATAGCCTCAATATTTTCAAATCTTTCTTCCTCGCCATATCCTTATATTTTATTATTACTGGAGAATTAACTGCTTCCTTATTTAGATAACAGCAAGAAATTATTCGTGCTAAAAAAGCTGGGGTCCAGTTTTGAAACAGGTATAAATAGGAATGCTTCGGGGTGCGCTAATCGGCTTACACATGTAGCATGATGAGTTTTTTCGTCAATAAAGAGCATAGCATCAAAATCTCCTGTATTGTTTTTACCGCTCGGGGTCTCGCTGTAGTGCAATAAAGTAGTGACCCATGTCCGGAAATCACCGGATTTTTCAAATACCTCCTTGTACCATATGGTATAAGTTTCCTGATCAATATAATTTACGTGCAAGCCCCAGTTATAATACGGATCTTTAGGCATTTGTTCCACAACCCACACTTTTCTTGGAACATAGATAATATTCATAGGTGCCCAGGATGCGCCCTTCCAGTTCGGATCTTCATAGCCTAATTTGATATGTGTGCCGGTATGGGGATATGCCCTGGCCATCCTTCCATCCGGCAACTCCTGTACCGGAATCATATTGGGACTGGTAAAGGGAACAAGTATTGTCGTCTCGCCAACATATTTCCATTTCATGTTTCTGTCTTTCCCATCCCACATATAATTCGTATCCATCCATGAATCAGAGCCCATATAGGGGTCGGACTTCGATGTTGCGCCGGTTTGTCGAATTCTGCGGATGGCAGGAACATAGGCATAATTGCTATCTTGCCTTGCGTCCATATAAATGTAGCTCAATGTATTGGTTCCTTTCACGCTCATCGGCTCCATAACATTCTGAAATTGGTAGTAGAGAACCTCATCGGGATTTTTTATTTCCTGACCTGGCGGACGGCCATTCATATAAAGACGCTGATCCACGCCTTGAATATAGCGTTCCTCTCTTTTTTTGTCGATCCAACTGATATAGATATGCTCTCTTGAGGCTATAAAACGATATCTCTGGAAATCAAAGTTATATATGATCTTTTCTCCGGCTTTGGGATCTTTGAGATCAACAGCGGGAAAAGGATAACCGTAAATATTTTCTGGATATTTCCCGGTGCGTTTATCGATCAAATCGCCCTCAGGAGTTACGTCGAATTTTCCTACATTCTTTGCACTTGCGGCAAGAAAGCTGTCCATATGTTTATATTTGAAGTTTATTTTCCCAGGTGTAATAACATAATCGCCCCTTTCAACCGCACGGTACATAGCAGGAATTAGAAGATCTTTGTATTGACTACAGTTTGTTTTATCAATCACCTTTGGCAAATCCCCAGCCTGCACGATACCACTACACAAAAGCAGAATTAACAACGAAAACAGTGACAATCCAAAATGCTTTGAAATTCTCAATTGTTTCATTTTTTTCTCCTTCCAGCTTTATCTGTTATTATTTTCTCTCCCAATAAATATAATTAATGATCAATGGTCGCTTTTAAAAACTCATCCATTTAAATTAACGTTGAAATTTGCGTTAACTCTTGGCTCTTGACAAAAAAACCTCCGCTCAGTAAATTGATCAATAAAATCTACATGGAGCATATTGCTTGCGATAGATTAAGCCGTTAACAAGAATAAATATATGAGCGCTCCAAGTTTTGTTTTTGATGCATGTGCTTGACCAGTTAATGTGTCCTGTTGCTTGATTCTAAAAGGAGTGTAAATAATCCGTGGTTCCCTTACGAGGAAAAATCATTGCCGATATTTATAATAGTGATACCAAGCTCTATAAATCACTTGGATCTCTAATCCATGACTATCGGCAATGCTATAAACTGAGCCAGGAAAAAATTTCGGAACTGATCGGAATCAGTATCCGGGAATTAAGGAATTGGGAAACTGATCGTTGTCACGCTCGTATAGAGAATCTTCATGATCTTTCCGAAGTCACTGGAATCCCGATGCAGGTATGTGTGGCTCTTAACGCAGATCAGCCAATCTGGTATTCTTTACAGGAAAGGCGTTTTGCATACTCGTCGATGGAAGCCCAAGCTTATTCCCATGAACTTTACAAATTCAGTGAACAATTGGGCGACAGATTTATTGTAAGAGCTGAAAAAATTTCAAAAGATAAGCATATTAGTATGATTCTTTCATACCATAGGGAGATTTACCATACGGTAAAACCCCTAAGGAAGGATGTTGTTGAGACGGCAGCTTCGATCCTTCCTGATTTGAACCATATAATCTTTGACTCATGGGGGCACTATGTGGGTCATGTTATCTTTCTGCCTTTAAGATCGGATGTATATAAGAAACTCAAGATGCAGAAAAGCTTCGAGAGTTATCTGTCACGCGAAAAAACCAGCGACATTGTTGCTCTAAGTGAAGGTGTTTTTTTAAATTATTCTTCATATGCGGCCAGCATAAATGCTTCACACCAGAATATTGTAAGTATTGTGCGATATCTTGCTAAAATAAAACAAAAAGAAAAATATATGGTTGCCGGTTATTCACCTGTGGAAGAAACGTGCAAACTCTATAATAAGATCGGTATGAACATGGCAAGAGATTATCAAAGTACGAGCTCTGAAATTAATTGTAAACTGTATGAGATTGAACTGGATGCCCTTATGAGGCCTAATCAGCCTTTATGGAATTTGTTATGCATGATTGAACAGTATGATAACCAATTGTTTCCAGACAGCCTGATTAAAAAAGTCAAACAGGACTGGTCTATGCTCCCTGTTACTCAGGAGTCGAATCATAACAGCAACAAGTTTGAAAAATATTCATCAGGAAAACCACAAGTCTATAATTCCTCAAATCAAAATATGCCGGTAAGTGTTGGTGATATACCGGTAAGTGTTGATAACATAATAGATGATGGCAAAGATGAATCAAAGTCCCAAATATATAAGTTACAGAAAGATGCCTGTCAGAATCCTGAATGCACGTTACATAATAAAACGAACAAAGACAATATCATCTCTTACGGGACGTATCGGTCAAAAGCAGGTGTCTTATCGCGTCGGTTTATTTGCAAAGAATGCGGTAAATCATTTTCACATAGAACAGCAGGTGTTTTTTTTGATCTTTTTGGCCTCCGGTCTCCGGAAGAAAAAATTCTGATGGCTCTTAAGTATTTGGTCAAGGGCATGCCCTTGCAAAATGTTGCAAAGAACATAGGCATTAAATCACAAACGGTTCAACACTGGTTAAAAGTTATTTCCGAACAAAGTGAAAAAATAGACGCCATACTTATAAAGGAATATAATGTATCTCCTGCAAAGTTAGCTGTTTTATGGTCTTTTGTGAAAAAAAACGCCCTTCGCCAAAGAGCAGCTCTTTATAATAGAAACAACGAGAATGGTTGTAGACGATAAAATGAGCCAGATAGAATAAGCATTGGTAACAGTGAGGTTAAAAGCAACAAAGTTTTCTATGGTGGAGATGAGAGCGGGGATAAAATCGAATGACAAAAAAAAGGGGCTGCGGTATTTCTTCGCAACCCCTTGATATATCTGGTGGGCCGTGTTGGAATCGAACCAACAACCTACTGATTAAGAGTCAGGTGCTCTGCCTAGTTGAGCTAACGGCCCTTGATGTAAAATATTCCTCAAAACCGGGTATGCACGTACCAGCTTTGAAATAACTTGTCAATTTTTTTATGCCTGTTTAGGCAAAATGTTGCAACACTTATTTTAATGGCTTGGCAGAAAATGCCTAAATTTTATCTCTGCTTATGCGCTTTCTTTCTTTTTTCCAGTCGATTTCTTTTTTCTTTCTTTGAAGTTTTGTTCTCTTTTTTTCTTCTTCAGCAAGCTCCATGTTCAGAATATAGCTGCCCGCCATGGATTTTGGGGCAAATTCCTTTTGTTTTTCTGTGTGCCTGGCTTCTTCTTTTTGTTTTGGTAATGGCGGCCCGGTGAAACAGTCCGCAGGAATCGTATCTGATGTATATAAATCTCCGGTATTGTGAAATATTACTCCTGCCTCAAGAGCTTTTTGTACATTTACAGTAAGAACAACAGGTAATGGATTAAAACGCTTTCCTATTCTTTCCGCCATATCTTTTTCGGGTGACAAAACCACCCTGTTGTTGCCAACAGGAAATATTCCTTTTTCCAGTGTAAAATTATAGGCTTTTTTCCTTACACAGGTATAAAGAAGCTTTGGCGGATTTTCCGAAATAGTTTGTTTCGGCAAATTATCGCGGCATTTTGAGCGTATTTGGTCATCTTTTATTTCGAGTTGAGACTCCGGGATTAAAGGCAAAAGATTATCTATATGGTGCCGCCTTACAAATTTATACCCATCTTCTTCATTTAAAGCCAGGAGCAGAGACTTTATTTTTATATATCCATTTTCATCCAGGACAAGGCCAAACTCGTCCGGTTTGCGCTCAAGTATATATGAGATAAATTTTGAAATCTGTTTAAGCGATCTCAGTGCATCCATATTATCACTTTTCTCCCAAAGCAATTTTGCTAATGAAGTATTGTAGCGTTTTTTACGAGTCCATGTCCTTTATTTATCAGCCAAAATTAGTTAGACTTATTCTGCTTAAATTTTTATTAATAATCATTTAGTGATGAGAATAGAAAAAATACCTATATCTGTCAACGGGAATCGGATTTTGATGAAATTTATGTGAGCAGTGATTTATTTATGCAAAAGCAGGAAGATTCATTCAGGAATGAGCGGGTTAAAGCTGCTAAAGACATGACTATGTGATTTAAAGGGTAAGGAAAATATATAAATTGATTTGAGCCTCTACAGGAATAACGTTTCGATTGCAGCAATAAAAAAAATTTGTTAATAATAGTTTACTAAAGTTTCGCAGTTGAGTAATCGAGTTGATTACAAAGTACATTTTCAATAACTTCAAGAATATATAATATATTA
>JAHIFE010000025.1 GCA_018901125.1 Pseudomonadota bacterium
GAGCCAGTTTCAAAACGTCCCATTTTGGCCGATCTCTGCGTTGGGCGAAAATTTTGCACTTTAGTGAAGCTTTAGCGCTATCCTCGAAATACTCCATGTATTCCTGCGGTTAAAATTTTCACCCGCCTTGACCTTGACCAAACTGAAACATTTTGAAAGTGGCTCAAACAAATATTAATTAAAACAGGGCATCCGGCAGATAAAGAGATGTATTAACGCAGCTTGGCCCTTTACACTAAGGGCTGTAGGTTCGCGATGCTCACTTTCGCCTTTAGCTCGACTTTCGATTTGCCGGCCTTCAGACGGTGCCTCACGACAACGCCCTTGCCTTCTGCTAATATTTTTGCTAATGTATTAAATACATGGGGCTAATTTCAAATTCGACTATATTCCGGGCATAAAAATCAGGGCAATTTTGTTTGATAATAAATTGACGGCCAGGGTTGTAATCCAGAAAAGCTGCATTAGCTTACTTGCTCACCCTGCCGATCCGCGGCGGGGTGTTTTTTTTGCATAATCGCACAACGGCTCAATAACTCAGGAGATAATAAAATGACAGACATTTCAAAAATTACGATGTTCAGCGGCGGCCACAAGGGGACTGAGGCGGAATTCGGCAAACTTGCCGAGGCATGGCACATGAAAGAGGTGAATATATCCTTTGAAGGGCACGATGCCGAACGCACCAGGGGCATACGCCTACTGACCCGGGAAGAGCTGCAAAAGGGCGATATCAGCATGGAAATTGTGTCGCAACTGATGAAACGCAATTACTCCAAGGCGGATAAGATCCGACAAGTCATTCAGTCCATTTTTCACATGGTCAACAACGGCTACCATGTCATTGCGGTCGGGTGGATACAGGCGGACAACACTGTTAAGGGGGGAACCGGTTGGGGGGTTGAGTTGGCAAAACTATTTAACCGGCCGCTTAACGTATATGATCAGGAACGAAAGGGGTGGTTTTCCTGGGAGAACAGCCAATGGGTTGAAAACATACCGGTGATTACCTCAGATACGTTTTCCGGCACCGGAACCCGCTTCATTTCGGATGACGGACGGCAGGCTCTCCACGATCTTTTCATCCGCTCCTTCGGTCCTGCGGAGCAAAAATAGTGAATTGAGTCTTGCCAAGATAGCATATAATATTACTGCTGAACCTTGATGGATATTTAAAATGAGCACATCGACTTTAATGTGGGGAATGATATTCGGTTCAATAGGCTTAGGTTTTTTTGTTTATGGCAAAAAACAAAAAGTTATTATTCCGCTTTTTAGCGGCATAGGGTTAATGGTACTTCCATACTTTATTTCTAATATATATATTCTTGTTATTTCGGGTATTGTTTTAATAGCTGTACCATACTTTATAAGAATATAGAAAGGGCAGGCCGTTGTTATTTATCAGCAGCCGGGACACAATTGCCGCTTGTCACCAACAGGATATAATATGAACCAGAGAGTAAAAATAGATACAGCCCGCACCCCGGACGGAGGTGAGATGGCGCTTTATAAGCATGACCGTGATTTCTCGATTCAGATAAACGGTCATGATTTGATGCACAGTCGCCAGCATGAGTCGGAACTTGAGTTGGCACGGCTGGGATGTGCGCATCTGGCTGGTCTCAAAGCGCCCAGCATACTCATTGGTGGACTGGGTATGGGTTATACCCTGCGCCAGGCTCTCGATATGCTCAGCCCAAACACCCAAGTTGTGGTGGGTGAACTCTTGGGTGCTGTAGTTAAATGGAACCGTGAGTTTCTCGGAGAACTCAATAGCCAGCCGCTGGATGACAAACGAGTTGATCTCAAGACTGGCGATATCGTTGAGCTTATCTTACATTCCAAGAACAGATTCGATGCGATCCTGATAGATATTGATAATGGTCCCAACGCTATTACCGATTCAGGGAACCGCCGTCTTTATGGCCGTGAAGGAATTTGGGCATGTCGCAACGCACTGCGCGCACAGGGATGTCTGGCTGTATGGTCGGCTGAGCCAAGCAAAAAATTCGAGCGGCTCTTGATGAGTTGCGGCTTCCATGTACGCCGTTTCCGGGCCCCCGCCTACAATGGAAGTAAAGCCCCGTCACGTTTTATATGGGTGGCTTCGGAGAATGAGAGTCTCTTGCCCCCCGGCGGCGGAGAGCCACACCTGCCGCCCAAAAACGAGTCGAAGGAGAATAGCAGCAGACGGCCCCGTCAGAGACGATAGCCACGATTGTCCGGTGTAATCTCACTTGGTTTTAATGTACATTCGAACAAGCTGCATTCGGAACGTAATCGTAATTTTGAGAAATGCTATAAAAAGCTGCAAATAAAAGGCCACCCTAAAAAAGGCGGCCTTTTATTATTTATAAAACTATTAGTTAAAATAAACTGTTAGTCACACAACTCAAACAAAGCTGCAGCGCCCATACCGCCGCCAACGCACATGGATTCCACTCCATATTTAACGCCCTTTTCTCTCATGTTTGACAGAAGAGTTGCGGTCAGCTTGGCTCCGGTTGCTCCAAGAGGATGACCAAGAGCAATTGCACCACCATGGATATTTACTTTAGCCATGTCAATTCCAAGTTCCTGGATGCAGTACAGGGCCTGTGAAGCAAATGCTTCGTTTATTTCAAACAACCCTACTTCTTTTAAATCGACTCCCGCAATTTTTAATAGTTTTGGAATTGCATATTTCGGCCCAACGCCCATCTCATCGGCACGACAGCCGACCGTAGTATAGCATTTTACTTTTGCGAGTGGCTTTATGCCTAATTCTTTTACTTTATCTTCGCTCATTATAACTGCGGCACCCGCTGCATCAGTTGTCTGTGAAGAGTTTCCGGCAGTAACAGTACCGCCCACAGAAAAAACAGCCCTCAATTTGGCCAGACCTTCAACAGTTGTTTCAGGCCTGATTCCGTCGTCATAATCAATTATAAAAGTTTCTTTTTTATAAGTGCCGTCTTTTTGCATAACATATTTTACGGCAGGTGTAGGTACTATCTCTTTAAAAAGCTTCTTGTTTAATGCCTCTGTAGCCTTCATATGGGATTTATACGCAAATTCATCCTGGGCCTGGCGTGAAATATTATAACGGGTCGCCACGGTTTCAGCCGTATTTCCCATATTGCCCCAAAGAGCGGCATGTATTTTTGAGTACTCCGGATGCGGTCTTGGAAGATTTCCCGCCATCGGAACCATTGTCATGGATTCCACACCGCCTGCGATAACAATTTCAGACCATCCGGCCCTTACACGCAAGGTGGCACCCGCTATGGCTTCAAGCCCTGAAGAGCATAAACGGTTAATTGTAAATCCTGATGTTTCATCAGGAAAACCGGCTATCTGAGCGCCGACACGGCCGATATTAAGCCCCTGCTCGGCTTCGGGAAAAGCACAGCCGATTGCAAAATCCTCAACATCTTTCTTTTCAATATTAGGTGTTCTTTCAACTGCTGCACTTACAATAAAAGACAGGAGATCTTCCGGTCTGGTATCTTTAAAAGTCCCCCTTGCGCTTTTGCAGCCTGGGGTTCTAACTGCTGTTACAATATATGCATCTCTCATTATGATTTCCTCCCTGAGATTTAGATATTCAATTATTAGTTTCTTAGGGGCTTTCCTGTCGACAACATATGATCAATTCTAGCCAATGTTTTCTCTTCTTTCAGAAAATCAATAAAGGCTGTTCTTTCAAGCTTTAAGATTATTTCTTCGTCAATCTGACTGTTTGATCTTGCATCGCCGCCGCTTATTACAAAGCCGATTCTTTTTGCCAGAAAGGCATCATACTCGCTAACAAACTTACCATTAGACATGTTCAGCATTTCAACATTAACCATGCCCTGAGCTGCATCTCCGAATACCGTCAGCTTTCTTTTTGCAGGAGGAGTATAACCATCAGCCAGCATCTTTAATACTTCATTCTTTGCCTCGCCGATAAGATAATCACGGTTGAAAACTATTCTGTCGTTTGGCCCTAAAAATCCGATAGCTCTGGCATCAGCAGCAGAAGTTGAAACCTTGGCCGATGAAATAGCCATGAAAGCCGGAATAAAATATTTAGCCAGATCTATGCCTTTTGTGCTAGCTTCCGGAATTGTTGATACAAATTTTTTCCAGAGATTCAAGCATCCGCCACCGGACGGAATCAATCCGACGCCTATTTCCACAAGCCCCATATAAAGCTCGGAATGTACTACCATCCTGTCTGCGCCAAGACATACTTCGCAACCGCCGCCGAGAGTCAAGCCGAAGGGCGCGGCTACAACAGGAAAAGAAGAATATCTTTCTCTCTGCACGGCCTGCTGAATTCTTTCCAGCATCGCATCAATTTCATCAAATTTCTTTTCCTTGGTCATTGCGCCAACCGGGACCAGATCAGCTCCGGCAGAAAATACTCCTGCCTGATTGCCGATAACAAGTCCAGCACCGTTTTGATCAACATAATCAAGAGATTCATTGATAAAATCTATAACTTCATTATTTAATGCGTTCATTTTCGTATGGAATTCACAGCAGAAAACACCATCACCAAGATCTATAAGTGATGCCGATTTGCAGTCTTTTACGATTTTGCCGTTTGCTTTAAGGCCTGCAAGAGATATTATGCTGCTGCTTACAACATATTCGCAATATCCTTTTGAACTAAAATCATAATAGAAGATTTTACCATTTTCTTTCTTGTAAAAAGATGACACGCCGGATGCCAGCATATCTTTTACATTCGCAGGAACCGTAAAACCCTCTTTTTCCATTTTTTCAACCGAGTCTTGAACGCCTATGGCATCCCAGGTCTCAAAGGGTCCCATTTCATAATTGTAGCCCCATTTCATGGAATTATCTATTTCAATTATTGTATCCGATATTTCCGGGATTCTTTTTGCAGCATAGATCAGACCATTTGCAATTACTTTCCATACATACTTTGCGCCCTTATCATCTGCATAAACAATTGCTTTTAATTTATCGGAAAGTGTTTTTGCCTTCTTTGCTCCAGCAAGGCAGGCAAAATCAGGTTTTCCATATTCTTCGTATTCCAGAGTTTTATGGTTTATAACCTTTTTTACTTTCTTTTTATCAGGTGTGACATCGGTTTTATAGAAACCGGCTTTGACTTTGTTTCCAAAAAGCTTCTTTTCAATCATCTTATTAATGAAATCAGGTATAATAAAGCTATCCCTTTCTTCATCATTAACAACAAGATCATAGGTGTTTTTAGAAACATGACCCACCGTATCAAGGCCTATCATGTCGGAAGTTTTAAATATCGCAGTAGACGGTCTGCCGATGGCAGGTCCGAGAAGAGCATCAACCTCATGAATCATGAGCCCGTCTTCCATCATAAGCTGCATGGATTTGATCATTGTCTGGACACCAATTCTGTTACCGATAAAGTTCGGGGTATCCTTTGCTATAACAATGCCTTTTCCAAGAATTTTTTCGCCGAAAGCAGTCATGAAGCCAAGCACTTCCGGAAGAGTTTCCTGCCCGGGTATAATTTCAAGAAGTTTCATGTATCTTACAGGATTAAAAAAATGAATGCCCATAAAATGCTGCTTGAAGTCATCGCTTAAACCTTCCGACATGGATTTTAATGGAATTCCGGAAGTATTTGAGGAAACAACGGAACCTTTTTTTCTAACCTTTTCAATTTTTGCAAAAAGGTCACGTTTGATTTTAATGTTTTCAAGAACTACTTCAACAATCCAGTCACATGATGCAAGCTTGTCAAAATCATCTTCAAGATTGCCGATTGAAATAAGATCGGCATCTTTTTTATGCATAAGCTGAGGGGGTCTTGATTTTATAATGGAATCAAACCCGGCTTTTACTATTTTATTTCTTTCCTTCGGATCTTTTTTCTGATCATCCGTTAAATTGAAGGGAACAATATCCAGCAATAATGTCTTAATGCCGGCGCTGGCGATAAGAGCTGCTATTCCTCCGCCCATAACTCCGGAGCCGATAACAGCGACAGTTCTTATTTTTCTACTCATATTTACCTCCTGAAATAATGTTATAATTTGCAATTATTTAGCAGATGAATAATCTTTATGTCAAGTTAAGAAAAAACTATATTTTTCCTTTATTTATATAACAATTTACATGTTTCTGTTAAACTGGAATACCGGAGTGTTGGCGGGTTTTAAGCATAAAGCCGTTTAAAAGAATATGCAAAAAAGCCTGCACTTTAAAATCTGTTTAGTTACAGCGGGAATTATTTGAACAGATTTATAAAATTTGCTGGATTTCCATATTTCTGCGATAAACTTCTTCTTCTTGAAAGCAATAGGTTGTGCATTCTCATGAAACATGTGGATTTCTAACGGAAATCATGATAAATATTTGCCCGATAGATAAAGAAAATATCGTTATTGAACAGATAACCTTCTAAGAACAAAAATGAATACTGAACAAATTTGACATATGATTCTCAAGTTTCGCACCCCCTAATAAGGGAAAAGCAAATGATAAATACTTCTAATATTACTTCTTAATAGTAGAAAAGAGCTCCTATTTGTGTTATATATAATTTGCTGAATTAAATATATAATAATCCCAAAAAGGAGCCCTTCATTTATGAGTATCACAAATACAAAAAAGTTCAAAGGAGAAATTGAAAATTACCTGAGTAATCATCAAAATATTTTCGAATCCAAAATAAATTGTGTTTTTCGGTGCTTGAAATTCAAAACATGGTTGAGTCGTAACCGCATTATTAAAAAAGATGGATATGAAGCAGCTCATATTCTTTTTATATTGTTATTGATGATACAATTCTGGCCAAACTTGGAAAAATGATTGATAATGTATCCTTTATTTATGATCACAATCTCGGTCGTACGGTTTTAGGCTATTGCATCGTTGTATTGGGTCTATTTACACTAAAAGGCTTCTACCCACTGGATTTTGCATTTTGTTTTGGTAAAAAGCGCCATCCCAAAAGCACCGAAGAAAAACTGGGAGATCTGAAAACAGTAAGTGGCAAAATGAGCTATGAAGCCAAGCATTGTACAAAATTGGAATTGGCACTCCATGAAGACGATGTTGCTATCGTTTTCTCAAAACACTATAAGGAACCGGAGATTGAGCCTGCTAAAGATTGCAAAAAAGAAAAACAAGAAAAATGGGTTGCCTTCCTCAGTACGGATACAAATCTGCATGCGTCATCCATCATCAAAATATATATCAAAAGATGGCCGGTTGAGGTCTGCTTTAAGGAATGTAAACAAATGTTGGCTCTTGGCAAAGAGCAAAGCAATGACTTTAATGCCCAAGTGTTTTCAACCATGGCAAGCATTCTTAGTTACAACATGCTTATGTATCTAAACGAGAAAGAAAACTATTCGACTTTGGGAGAACTGTTTTCTCATTTGGTTGACGATTCTGCCCTGATTACCTATGCTGACCGCCGCATGCAGCTTCAAGTTCTGCACGATGTATTTTATAACATTCCTCATTGGCCTCTTTCCCTTTCCCGCAAATTGCGGAAATCCTTTTCAATTCATCTGCACATCGCTTTGAATTCTCCTGTTGTCTTTTACTTTCTGCATCGATGTATTCCTTACACCTTAGGCTGATGTGCTTGTTGCGACATTTCATAATCTTTGACATAATTGCTTGTCCCGCCGCTTGCATCTCTTTGCCGCAAGGAGTTTCGGGTTCAGGATAGTGGTTTGATTCCATTTGCCTCCTGCAGTCTGGCGATAAATTCATGAGATAAGACTTATCCATGAATACTTCTTTACAGTATTTCATAGATGCTTCTAACTCCTGAATGCATTCTTGATCTAATCCTTGCGAAGGTGCCTTGCCATAAGTAGCGAAGGATAAGTTCACCATTACAAGTGCAGCAAATATCGAAAGAAATACTTGTTTCATGACTAGTCACCCATTCATATGCCCAACATGCTTTTAATCAGCTTATATTGAGAAAGGATTCTCTATGCTGCTTACCACTTCTTCACATTGGTAAGCATGACCGCCAGATGCAGAAATTGATAATCTTTTGGATTCTTCTCCCAGTTAGTTTAGAGGTGATCCACAATCATATGTTGAACCGTTGTGCGTTGCTTTATATTGTAATTTGCTTACATGATCAGGGTACAATCTGTGACAAACCTTTTTCCCCGAATTTCATGGGAAGAAAGACAGCGCAAATACTTATAACAACTACTGCTGAAAAAGAAACTGCCGCCCATGTCAATTCGTAAAAGCGAAGAGATCTGTTATGCATTGAGGCCATGAATATATGATATACCGGGCCTGCTTCAAGAATTATTACTGCTGCAATAAATCCTGCGCAAATCATCATAAACAGCAGGCCTCCGAAACTTGTTACCGACTGTTCGGGATTTTCACACTTAAAGTCAGGGTATGCTGCTCCAAAACCTATTCCTATGGCCACGATTCCGGGAACCATAAGAAATACGGTTATGACAGATAGAAGCATTATAAAAGTATCTGCTTTTAATATTATGTTCGTTGCAACTATAAGAATCTCTGAAAGAACGAGCAAAGGGAAAAAATATATGAAAAATTTTATCCACAGTACCGTTCTGATTTTAACCGGAGATGCTTTTACAAGCCAGAATGCCTCTTTTTCAGAGCTTACAGCAGGATATGCAAAGCGGCCGGTTATGGCGGTTAGCACAAACATGCAAAGTCCCATATTAAGAAAAGATAAAAGGTTTTGAAGATATATTGTTTTGATGGGTGATTTTTCCAGAGGAAGCGCATTAAAATTGTATATATATATTATAATAAGGGCTCCGATGAGCAGCAATTGTGACCATTGAGTCTGATCCCTGAAAAAGATTTTTATCTCTTTTGCAAGAAATGCTCTGGTTGGGCCGGGAAGAAATTTTAAGAAAGGAAATTGTAAAAATTTATATTTATATATCTTAAAAGAAACAGTCTGTGTTTTAGAAAATCCGTTAAAATAAATAAGATCGGCGATAATTACATTTATTATCATTATGATGCTAAAAAAGCTCAGTGAAAGTCCCAAATGAAACAGGCTTGCTTTTACAGACCCGAAGAGGGCTTCATTTATGCTGTCATAAACCCAGGTGCTTGGAAGAAAAGGTAAAGATGGAGCTTTTAGAGCATTCAAGTATACAACTACGGTTGCAAAGGCTTCCGGATCAACGAGCTGCTCAGGTTTTAAAAATCTTAAGGCTAAAAACAGTATTAAAAAAACGGCAAGCCCCAAAGCTACGATAATATTTTTCATACGGTTTGCAGGAACAATAAAAACCAGGATCATAACAATCAATGAGCTTATACCGGCACAAATCAGTGAAAGGGATACCAGATTAAAAGTAATGGTTAAATAGAAAAAGGAACCAGTTTTGTAAACAATTCCACATGCGATAAGCACCGGAAGTATATATAATATTACCATCCAGGAGCTGTCTATTGCACTTTCAATCCATCTTGCAATAAATATCTTGTAACTTGAAAGCGGCATGGAATGGATAAGAGGAAGATCTCTTGAAAGGTAAAATCTGGAAAGCGAGGTAAGAATGCTACTGAAAATAAGAAAAGAAAAAGAAATAAGAATCAGCATCGATAATATTTTAAGGATAAGAATATCGCCAAGTCCTTCTATTCTTCTAAAGTATTTAAGGGTTCTTAATGAAATAATAAATATGCTGCTCCAAAATATTACTCCTGCCGTTGTGAGAAAAAGAGTGCGGTAAATGTCTTTTTTTGAATTTTTTGAAATTAAGGGATTTTTAAAAGATAATAACTTCGGCCTTAAAAGAATTAAGATTTCTTTTAAAAACTCATTCATAGGGTATGCCTTTTAAGAAGTAAGTTTTATAAACGCATCTTCCAAGTCAGGATCGATAAGCAGAGATTTTTTCTTCAGATCATCAGCAGTTCCTGTTGCAATCAAAAGTCCGTTTTTAATGATTCCGATACGGTGGCACACATCTTCTGCAACCTGTAAAGTATGAGTAGACATAAATACTGTTAATCCATTTGACGCAAGATGTTTTAAAAGATCTTTGACCATTCTTGCGGCAACAGGATCAAGACCAACCATAGGTTCATCGATTATTATTACTTCTGGATCATGAAGAAGAGCTGCTGCCATTATCAGCCTTTGCTTCATGCCGTGTGAGTAAGACTCTATGAGTTCATCCGCCCATTTGATAAGAGAAAACATATCAAGAAGATTATCAGCTTTTTCGGAAAAGTTATTGTCACTTACACCGTAAAGGTTTCCGATAAATCTTAAAAATTCTTTTCCCGTGAGTTTTTCATAAAGGTAAGGTCTGTCAGGAATAAACCCGATTATCTTTTTTGCTTTTTCAGGCTCATCTTTCATGCTGATCCCGCCTATTTTAATCAGACCCGAAGTAGGCTCCATTATTCCGCCCATCATTTTGATGGTTGTTGTTTTCCCGGCACCGTTGGGCCCCAGAAAGCCGAATATTTCACCTTTTGGGATTGAAAGAGTGAGATTGTCTACCGCAGTAAATTCGCCATATTTTTTCGTAAGATTTTCAAGAAGTATCATTTGAATTCAATAACCTTTATTTTTATCTTTCCTAATATGCTTAATATATCAAGCTGCTCCTTAGGCCCTCCTGTTGAAAATCGTATATGGGTGGCATCGGCCGGTATCTGGCCAAACAGAGGATCTATTGCAACCCATCTTCCAAAATATAAACTGTTCCATGCATGGTAGTAAAAACTGCCATTTAAATAAACAAGACCTGCTTCAACTCTGGCTGGGATTCCTGCGGCTCGTGAAAGAGCAGCCATAAGAACAGCGTGTTCGTTGCAATCCCCGGCTTTATTTTTAAGTGTTGAAACTGCATCCGGCAAAGATATTACCGGTCTTTTTTCGATGTTAGAGTTTATCCAGTTTACAAGTTTTTTTGCTTTGATTATCGGCGGATCAAACGGGTTTAATGTTTTTCTTACAATATTTATTATCTCTCTGTTATCCGATTGTATAAAGGGAGTTGGCTTAAGAAAATAATATGAGGCTACATCCGGTTTATAAGCTTTATGCTGTTTGAAAAGATCGCCTATACTTTCTTTATTTATATACAAAATACCATCTTTAAATATCTGCCTGTCGTCATTTATTTTAAGCGAATCGAGTTTAACTCCTTTAATTTGAACTTTAAGAAATATAAGTTTTCCCGAATTATTGATTGTAACGTTTGAAGGTATGGAAACAAGCCTGGTAAGATCTTCACTTGCCTGCACAGGCATACCGTTTAGGGCATCATCTTTTGTTGTCTTTTCAAGGCTTATGCCAAGAAATCCTTTTTCCTTTAAGATTTCTCCTAAGGTTCTAGCCTCTTGGAGCCAGCATCCTTTCCACCTGCTTCTCAAGACGCAGAAGATTTTGAGCTGTTAA
>JAHIFE010000026.1 GCA_018901125.1 Pseudomonadota bacterium
TGAAGTTATAGGCAGGGTTGGCCGTCCAGATACATTAGTAAGCCCGATTGCGTATAGCAGCCATGGCCCTGCTAAAATAAGTGTTACTAAAACGACAAAAAATATAAGTATGATCTTTTTCATATTCTTGGGCACTTAACGATCCGCATCACCAGTGGCGCCAAGGAGCTTACCGCTTCAGCGCCGCAGACGTTCTCGCCATCTGGTGCATGCTTTTGTTATGTGATTTTACCCAACTCTTGATTCAGGATATTGATTTTTAATTTCTCGAAGGAAGAACTTTCCTTTAGATTCTGCTGATTCAAACTCATACCAGAGTGATTCTGGAAAATCAAAATACTGCCAAACTGCACCATTATTAAATTCTAGTAGAAGGGTGGAACTGTCAGGGTCATAGCCAATGCTCCTAAGCATTGAGGACTCAATGTCTTTCCTATCCATATTCATCACCTTTTCAAAAAATTATAATTTTTGTTCTCTTATTTTGGTTACTACCGGTTTGTAATTTTCCTCAGAAACCTCATGAGCTTTACTCCAACACTCTACAAGGTCAGGATCTTCACTATTTGGTCGAGGGTTATTAAGTTTTACTCTAATTCTAGAAGGGATTTTAATTGATTCCCCAACAATTACAGCCTCACCAATTCTTAAAGAAGGTAATAAATCGATTAAACTATTTAAATTGTCCGGGGATGAGGATTTTACAATGGATTGATCCCCTGAATTTGTTAACCGTAAGGCTATGAGGGTTCCAATCTGTGCAAGGATTGTTTCTGAAATTTCTGAGGGTCTTTGAGAGATGACTAGTGCACCAACACCAAACTTGCGCCCTTCTTTAAAAATACGTTCAACAGCACTTTTTGAATAACTGTTGTTGTCATTCTTGTTTAAATAACTGTGCGCTTCTTCATAAGCAAGCAAGATAGGACGATTCTTTCCAGTATAAGACTCATTCCGACCCCAGAACATACTGTCATAAACAAATCTAGTAATAAGCCCGATTGCGATATCTAAGACTTCAAATGGGACACCACTAAGGTCAAGAATTGCTAACTTGCTTTCACTTCCTATCCAATCATTTAACAAATTATGTAAGTCCTTTAATGATGACTCATCTTTGTAGTCACCCGGGTTAAACATAAAGTCAAACCGTGAATCTTTGAGTCGTGACAAGAGTTTCTTTTCATAAGAGTAAAACTCAATGTGCTTTGACTTAAAGGGGGCAGTGTTGTTCATTGGATATGGCTCAAATACTGCTGGTTTTAACTCGTCATAATTTCCAATTTGGGGGTCGCCATTGTCATCGTTAAGTATTTTAGCTGTATCTTTTGTCTGTTTGTCTTTAGTGGAGTCTGAAAAAGTTGCATTTAGCCACCAGTTCATCTCATACCAAAGTTTTCTGACATTAAAAGGAATAGGAGAATCAGCAGTAATATAAACTGGATTAACATCACCTGATTTTAGTTGAAAATTTTCTTTCTTATAATTTGTTATAAGTTCTCGGAGGAATCTGTGCTCTGGTTTTTGATCATCAGTTGGCTTTGCACCAACAAGAAAAAAGGCTAATTCATCAAAATTCATCAGCCAAAATGGGATATATAGAGGATCAGAAGTGTCATTTATTTTTAAAACTTTTGCATCAGGGAAGGCGGAAGCATATTCTCCATGCGGGTCAACCAAAATAACTCTTGAGCCATCATAATCGTTCAAAATAGCTTTAAGTATGCTAACAGTAGTATTGGATTTGCCACTACCGGTAGAACCTAATATCGCGCAATGGCGTAATATAAGTTTATGGATATCGACATAGACACTCAAGTTATCTGAAGAAGAGTGCTTCCCTATTTCAATAGAGCCAGCATCTTTTTCTCCATATATGTCAAACAAGTCTTTTTCAATTACAAGGTGAACCTCATCATTAATTGTGGGGTAAGTGCCAATACCTTTCTCAAAATCATCATCTCCAATTTTCTCTCCAACAAGCTGAACACTCAGAAAACGTGACCCAACAATTTGACTTAACTTAGTATCGTCAGTTTTTCCTGGAGTATTGCTTACAGAAGATACTATTCCATAGGTAGTAATATTACCCATTGGCATTTTTACAAAAGTACCTATCTGTCCTATTTTATACAAACGACCATTTATAATTGGTGCAGCAGAAGGAATGTCATCGGAAACTTCAACCTCGACAGTGCTTGAATCAACCCTTATTACTTTCCCAAGGTATGTTATTTCAGTGTCCACTTGCAATTTCCTCTATGTTTTCTTTTTTCCCAGAGTTCGTGATCAAGAAATTGATTAAATGATTAAAATCTCCAAGTTTCAAACATTTGTTTGTCTTATCCCAATAACTCTCTGATTTGTCCTTTTGGTTTAAGTCTTCTTCTTTATATTCCCAATCACCAATCGTCCCGTTTATAATTGCTTTAGTGGGGCCAAAAACAGTCAAGTTTAGGAATGGTGAGGATACTTTATATAGCTCCTCCACTTCTGAGTCCTGATAAAAGAAGACCAAAATAAATAATCGATTATTTTGTCGTAGTGAATTGAATGCTATCTCATTGATATGTTGGTCTGAGAATGAATACCCAGAAAAGATAAAAAGGCGTTCTCCACCCAACAGTACATTTTTGAACCGATCAAAATACGCAACAAATGGTTGCTTTTTTGAAGAGTCATATTTTTCCTTAGATGGATAAATGACAAGCTCATTGTCTATTTTTGCAATGTCTGAAATCTTGCCAACGCGGACAATATTATGGGAATTTGAATCACTATTTTTTTTCCAAAACCAACTTAATGATCCATGAATTTTCCATAGCCTAATCCAATTCTGTGTTAAATCTGATTTTTCTACGAATCTGTCTATACTTTCAGGCCAGAAAAACGGTTCATATGATCCAACAAATCCATCGAAGTATGGGGTGCGTATTGCTTCTAAGGACTTTTCAATAATTAAATCATAATTGGATGTGAAAATTTCTTTAGAAAAGTCCCTGTTTTGCATATTTAACCAAGCGAAAAATTTCTTGGTATTTGAAAGATCCACAGTTGCTTCGCTTGTGCTTATGATTTCATATATTTGTTTACAAATTACGTTATCAAGTTCAGTTGCTGATTCCCCACTTATGCCCAAATAACTCTTATCATTTCTTTCCCCGGTTAATGATCTGATTTGGCGTAACTGATTGAGAACGTCTTCAATATTTATTGTTTTGTCTGGGTAGGTAGAATCGAGATCATCTTTGATCTTTTTGAAATTAGTTTGATGGTCACCTTGTAGCGCGTTTTCTACTCCTGTTGTTAAAGTCGCTATATTAGGGACACCCAAAGCACAAGACGTACCCGCACCAAAAAAGAAACCATATTTTTTAGAATAAGAGAGCTGGTTTTTTAGTTCTCGAATTTCTCTCACGAGATTAAATTTGACCATTATTTTCTCTCCTTATGGCTTATTAATTGTCCCATTTTCACATAACGAAAAAATCACCCGGAGCGTAGCGATCGGGTGTATTGATTTTGTTATGCGAATTATTTTTTACCCTTTGAAATACTACTAATAATCTTTATTGTGTTTTCTAATTTTATTTGTTCAGGGTCGTCAGCCGGGCCAGTCAATAATGTTTTAAGATGTTCCAAAATAACTTTTACAGAAACATGTGGCCTAAACTGAGGGGTTTTTATTAACCATCTTCCATCTTTCTTCACAAGCTCGAAAGTCGGATTTACTTCCAGCCTAGCTTGATCGGTAAAGCTTTTATCTTTTAAGCCATGCCACGTGTAACCATCGATTAATCCAATTACCTTATATTGTACGGCGACAGAAGCCGTGTTACCGGATATTTTGGCAACTCCGATCTTATATCCATCAACGACCATGACTGTATCCCAACCCGGACCATCAATCCAAGTTGTATATACATTCCAACCAGAACTGCTAAGTCCTTTACCCACATAATCCATCTTTATATACTGCTCTACAACACCACTTGGTGAAGTTGGGTAATTTTCACATTTTGCAGTGAGGGGATAAAAACAGATCAATAAAACAAAAAATAAATATGTTTTAATATTATTTCTAAAATGCCTATATAAACTCATGAGCCAAACTCCTATCGCGTTAAATATTATGCATAACGGGTTTTTCACCTTGTCGGTACGAAGCGCAGCGTAGTACCGATCAGGTGGAAAAAATATGTTATGATTTTAATTTCTTGGACATTACGGCAACTGTCTCTTTTTCATATTCTACATATTCATCTGTTGTCCAACCGAGCTTTTTGTATAGGGATTCCTGGTTGGGAGTGTATAAATTGAGTTCATGGATGCTAAATGATTTTGCCAAATTCTCAATTTCTGATACCAAAAGGCTGCCAAAACCCCTGCGTCTATAACCCGAAACAACAAAAAGGCTACCAAGCCAATATTCTTTTTCAGGATATATGATCATTTCCCTGATATTTAATGTTGCTGAACCGATATAATTTTCGTTTTCATATGCAACAAGAGTAAGTGGGGGCTTTCGATTGTTTAATCTTTCTTGAATCCTTGCAATGGTTTTTTCAACGCTGTCATCCGGCCTCTTGTGACCCCACTCATTGAAATTATATTCTGCAATTGGGATAACAGCTTCCGGTATTTCGTATAGTGGTTGTATTTTCATTTCTGGCATCTAACGCCTGTTTGACCTGCGTTTTTCAGAGAGTAGCGGCGAAAAACGTCAGGTTGAAACAATTGTTGGGCATTTGCTTTTCCTATATAAAGTAACCCACTTCATAATTCCCTCGAAGGCTTTAAGTTCTAAATCCCATTTATGTGCATCTGCAAACATAGTTGCAGGCATTGTAAAATCTGATGTTGTAGCAATAATAGCTTTGCTGGCGCCCAAATGATGCTTAACACCGTATAGTGACCTGACAAGAGTTACACCTACCTTTCTGGTGGGCGAATATCTTTTTAACTCGATGAGAAAGCGAAGAGAAACATCATCTAAACTTTTAACTGCAATGATATCAACACCTCCATCGCGTGTCTTCTGGGTCTGCTCTACAGAGTAACCAATGCCATCGAAAAGTTCGGCCATTAAATCTTCAAATTTATCGCCAGACAAACTAAAAATTAATTGCGGATCAACAGCAATCTTATGGAGAAGGGCCTCATTTGCGTTTATTATCAGTGGTCGTGCTATATCTAATTGTTGTTCCTGCTCAGAAAGAGGATGCCAGTTTTCGTAAAATATTTTTAGAACTGATTCGGAGATCTGTTGACTCTTTTGAGTAAGTTGAGGTGACAATTCAGAAAGATATGCTGTTAATTCGTGTTTTGTAGGGCTGAGTCCATCGAACCCCGCAGTCAGTTTTCGAGTTAGGCGCAAGTAAAAAGGAAGTAATTGATAAAACATGATCGAAAGAAGTTAATTTTCAGCCAATATGCAACAACA
>JAHIFE010000169.1 GCA_018901125.1 Pseudomonadota bacterium
GACATATGAAATTATCCCGATTTATCTTTAGAAACTGATTTCTAATATTTTTTGTCAAAGAACGTTTAAATTTTGTACTGCAAATAATATTACGACACAGTCTGTTCGCCGGAATGACAAAAGTGGAGTTTTCCAGCTTTTTACATGACCATGAAATCTAAATGCGGTTACCCTGCTACGCTCAGAAATTCTCGTTGAATATAATTTGATCGGCTGATTTTGTATCATGGAGATATTGTTTGATGCGTAGACATTGTGAAACGGGGGGCTTATATCAGGTCTCACCCTGCCATAAGCTACGAACTGTTTTCATTTTGATATACAAAGACAACGAACAGGTAAATCCATTAACGTGAGCCAGTTTCAGAACGTCCCGTTTTGGCCGATCTCTGCGTTGGGCGAAAATTTTAATCCTCGCAATACTCCATGTATTCCTGCGGTTAAAATTTTCATCCGCCTTGACCTTGACCAAACTGAAACGTTTTGAAAGTGGCTCACATTAAATATTCTAATCGCTTTATATGAGATGCTTTAGTTCTGATTCTAAACATTAGATTTTACAATTCATGCTCTTCTTCTTGCAAAAGCTTGTTATACCAGACTACGAATTCAAACATACCTATGTATCGTTCGTTGTTATTTATTATGCCTAAACAAATATCGAGGGCTCCTCTACCATATTCATTGCTGTATTGCTCTGAATTTCTGCTTTGTAAAAATTCTCTTACAAGAGTTTGAGTAGTTCTTTTTGTCTTATCTCGCCGCATTTCGATAGGCTCTTTTGGCAGCTCAAAGGGGTCCCATTTTTCATATCCTTTGTTAAGGATATGTTTTTGCCTTTTTGAAGACATATTTTCAAAAATTGCTTTTTTTCTGAATTCTTCATTATCATCTATTTCAGACATATTAACACCTGTCATTCTTCTTTTAATGATTTATTTATATCTGTAACGCCGAGAAATTCTTTGTTGAATTCAGTCAAAAGAGACATGGATACTGGCATGAGCAATTCAGATAATTTTGCATATTTTGAATTAACAGATTTAGCAACTTCGTCAGAAATCGCAAACAATTTATTCTGAATCGCTTCCATATTTACAGTTGGATATTTTACCCCCTCTTCAAAACCTGATTTTCCACAGGTGTGCCCAATACCACCTATAGAAAAGGGTATTCCGTACAATCTGCACGTTATCGGTCTGAATTCATATAATTCACATTGATCTTTTTCATTCAAAAGCGGGCACCTTATTTTTTTTGTTGCCAACTCTTTTAGAATTTCATCTTCACTCTGTCCCGATTTTAAATTATCATAGGCCTTCTTCTTTAATTTAAAAACCTCTCTGTCTGCCGTATTTGCCTTTTCTTCAAGACGTACTCGTTTCTCGCTATCTAAAATTTCTTTAAATTTATGATTTATATACAACGCCTCTATCAATGATAAATCGAAAAGGGCATAACAACAATCAGAACATTTTGTTTTACACTTTACGCAATCAGGGTGGCTTTCTTTTACTTTATCAAAAAGATCATCCGCCAACGAGACTATTGATTCATATTGTTTAAAAAATTCTGTAAAATTTAAAGCCACACATATCTCCTAACATTATTTTGCTCCCACTTATGAAAGCAACTATTATCTATCAGCGCTTTTCTCGCTTTGTTTATATTTGCAGGGAAAGGATGGCCTTTACCTGCATTTGATTTTGTCCTACCAATGCGGTAAACCACCACGGCAATGTTTCACATGAAACATTACTTGCCTATACAAAACCTGCTGAATATCTGATCCAGGAGATCAGGCTTTGCCATATTTCCCACTACTTGATTTAATGATTCAATTGCTTCGGCAAGATCTATCGATATAAGTTCATAAGGCAACATATCTTTTATTCCCTTTGAAACTAAAACCATATTTTCCAAGCATTTTTCAAGAGCTATCTTTTGTCTTAAATTAGGAACAATATCTAATCTGCTATAATCTATGTCTTTTATAACTATTTCTTTAATATTTTCTTTAAGACAATCCATTCCGGTATTATATAATGAAGAAACCTTAACCATCGGATATTTCTTTATTTCTTCGCATATTTCGAACGAATGGTTTTCGGTTAATAAATCAATTTTATTATAAACGACTATAAGTAGTTTGTTTTTTATACTTTCAAACAGCCTTCTGTCGTCTTCATTAAAAGAACTTGATGCATCTATAACAAACAGAATAACATCTGAATTGTTTATCTGTTCACGTGCCTTTTTTATTCCAATTGATTCTACAGGATCAATAGTATCGTGCAACCCGGCCGTGTCTGAAATGATAGCGGGGATTCCGGAAATAATTATTGTTTCTTCTATTACATCCCTTGTGGTACCCGGTATGGAAGTAACAATCGCTCGTTCTTTTTGTAACAGACTATTCATAAGGCTTGATTTGCCAACATTCGGCCTTCCTGCAATTACAAGCTTTATCCCCTCTCTTATGACATGCCCTTCATTATATCCCGATATTAATTCGTTTAATTTGTTTATTACAACATTTTCTATAATAATTATATCTGCTTCAAGACTTACACATTCTTCTGCATCAGGAAAATCTATTGCTGCTTCTATTTTAACAAAAATATTGTTTAAGATATTTAATGTTTTTTCAACATGATTTCTTAGCTCTCCGTCAACCTGAGCATTAGCAATTTCAAGAGCTTTTATGCTTTTTGCATTAATTATATCAATTATAGCTTCTGCTTGTGTAAGATCTATTCTACCATTAATAAACGCTCTTTTTGTAAATTCCCCCGGCTCAGCAATCCTTGCGCCTTTTGTGAGTACAATATTTAGAATTGTTTTTAGAAGAAATATTCCTGAGTGCACATTAATTTCAACAACATCTTCTCCTGTGTACGAATGTGGAGCAAGCATGACAGTCAAAAGAACCTCATCAATAGCTTTTTTGCTATCAGGATCTACAATATGTCCATGATATACTTTGTGGGATTCTTCCAGAAATCTCTTTGTGTTTTTGCTTTTTGATTTCCTGAATATTAACGAGACGATATTTTTGGCGTTTTTTCCGGATATTTTAATAATCCCAATCCCGCCAATGCCCACAGGTGTTGATATGGCAGCAATAGTATCATTATCCATTATTAATACATATGAGCCACTTTCAAAACGTCCCATTTTGGCCGATCTCTGCGTTGGGTGAAAATTTTAATCCTCGAAATACCACATGTATTCCTGCGGTTAATATTTTCACCCGCCTTGACCTTGACCAATCTGGGACGTTTTGAAAGTGGCTCATATAGTTAAAATGTTTTTTATTTTGCTTTTACCGATCGTTTTTTCTTTGGAAAAATAACAAGTTTTTTAATGAATCCTTCGCCAACACTATGT
Source organism: Pseudomonadota bacterium (assembly GCA_018901125.1). Lineage (GTDB taxonomy): Bacteria > Desulfobacterota > Desulfobacteria > Desulfobacterales > RPRI01 > RPRI01. The sequence continues at coordinate 3,391 of JAHIFE010000169.1, forward strand.
GTTACTACCTCATTATTGTGTTTTAAAGAATGATGAATTATTCTTCTGTCATAAGCATTCATTTGTCCCAAAGACATTGGCTTACCATTTGCAATTGCCTTTTCCGCCATTTTTTCTGCATTTCTAGCAAGTTTTATACGTTTTTTATTTAAATATCCGCTTATATCAACTGTAATGTTTTGTTTTGTAGCATTGTGTTTCTTAACTATTTTTTCAATTAAATATTGAATAGCATCGAGTGTTTGACCACGTTTACCGATAATAACCGATGGATTAGAACAGTCTATTTCATAATTTATTTCATTATCCTCAATTTTAACTGATGCTTTAGAGTCATCCGCTATCGTTTTAATAATTCTGTTTAATATATCTAGTCCTGTTTCAATATAAGAGTTTTCTTGTTTTTCTTCGTAAACAATCGTCTCTGAATTATTTTCCCCGATATTAATAGGTTCCTGTTCTTTAATTTCCTCATTCGATACTGTTTTTGTATCAGGAATTGTTACTCTGATTTTTGCTTTTTTTGTTCCAACCAGACCAAATATTCCGCTTGAACCATATGAAATAACATCGTGTTTTAATTCTTCTTTTGTTATATTCAGTTCTTTACAAGCTCTTTCGATTGCTTTTTCAACATTAATCCCATCAATTTCCATATAATGGGGCATATTACTCCTCCCTATCTAAGCTGTTTTCCGTGAAATGATATGTTGCTGAAGGATTGACAACACATTGTTAAAAAGCCAGTATAAAACCAGACCGGCAGAAAAATTGATAAATATTACCGTAAATATAAGCGGCAAAAACATCATCATTTTCGCTTGAGTCGGGTCTCCAACCGCAGGAGTCATTTTTTGTTGGATAAACATTGTTGCACCCATAATTATTGTCAGAACAGGTATTCCATATGGCGGTTCCATAAATGGAATAGTAAATCCAAAATGAAAAAGCCTTTCGGGAGCAGAGAGATCCTTTATCCAAAAAATAAACGGTGCGTGTCTTAATTCTATCGTTTCATAAAGCATTCTGTAAAAAGCAAAAAAAACCGGCAACTGAGCAACCATAGGAAGACATCCACCCATAGGATTAATCTTGTATGTTTTGTACAAACTCATCAATTCTTCATTCATACGCTTTTTGTCATTGCCATATTTTTCTTTAAGTTCTGCAAGGAGTGGTTGAATTTTTCTCATTTCATTCATCGACTTATAGCTTTTTGCACCTAATGGCCAAAACATAGCTTTAAATAAAATTGTAAGAATAATTATAACAACACCATAATTGGGTATAAAACCATATAAAAAATTCATTGCATATAAAACTGGTTTCGCCAAAAAATCAAACCATCCAAAATTAACAGACTTATTCAAATCATACCCAAGGCCTCCGAGAATCTTCAAGCTTTTTGGACCAAAAAAAAGATTAAATTCAATTTGTTCTTGTTCGCCTGGTCGGATCTCTTTTTCAGGAAGAAGATATTGTGTTTCAATATACCCCATATTCTTTTCTTTAAGATACAATCGCATATTTGCTTCCGTGCTTGTCATCGGAATAACAGCAGACATAAAATAGCGATCCTGAACAGAAATCCATTTAATAACACCAGGATAAGTATTTTTTTCTTCTATGTTTTTGAGTTTTACCTGTTCAAGGCTATCATTTATTAAAGCGCTCGGACCTTCAAAGCTATTAGTGCTTTTATTACCCACATTATAGCTTTCAAGTGAAACAAAAAGTCTGTCTTTCATTGATTGTGATGATTGATTTAAAACACTGACCTTTAAACCGATTAAATATGTATCTGCTGAAAACTTATATTTTTTTTCTATAATAATACCCTCAGGAGATTTCCAGTAAAGCTTTACTTCTTTGCTTCCCTTATCTAATACTAACTTTTCTGATTCTAAATCTGAAGTATAATTAGCGTTTTCTATACCGTGCACACTTTTTCCATCAAAACCAACCAACACTGTTCCGTTATTTATTTCTTTAGGTATTAATTCTTTCTTTTGCGAGTCGATATCAACAGTTTCATTATAATTCATTAATTTAAGACTGGTAATAGCAGCGTTTTTTTCATTAATTTTAACAGAATATAATGGAGTGTTTATTTCAAAAACTCTTGAAGGCTTATTTTCTTGAAAGGCAGGTTCATCAGTCTGCGAAGATTTTTCCTGCAATTTGTAAAAATTATCGGATGCCGAAGATTTACTTTCAATTGGTTGTTGAACTTCAGCAGCTGGTTTAATATTTTTAACATTTTGTTTATCATTATAAAAATGATCCCACACCAAAAACACTACAAAAGACAAAGCTACGGCTATTATAAAGCGTGCTTGTTCCATTAAAACCTCCCAGTTACAGTATGGAACCTGTGTTTATATAAACTTTTACCGAGATATAAATAAAATTACATCTCAATAAAAATAAAAGATTTTTTTTATTTCTTTTTACCTGGAAAAAAGGCGTTGTTGAAGGATGTACGTGCATGATATTATATAGAGGTATATCCACTTCAGATAATGTTTTTTTTTGGTACCGGATCAAATCCACCTGGATTATATGGATGACATCTTAATATTCTCTTAACAGCCAGAAATATTCCTTTTATTAGACCATGCTGTTGTATGGCAATAAAGGCGTATTCTGAACAAGTTGGATTAAAGCGACAAACAGGTCCGATAAAAGGAGATATGGCAATTTGATAAAAACGTATTAAAAAAAGGACTATTTTTTTAATTATCAAAACCTTCCTCTATTTTATTAAAGCTTTCATGCAAATTTAAAAACATTTTTTCTGAGGTTATATTTACTGCTTCAGTTCTTGCTATTATGTTTATATCCCAATTAAATTTAAACCTGCTTTTATTTACACGAAAGAATTCACGTGCATAACGCTTTAATCTGTTTCTCTGTACAGAATTTCCTATTTTTTTTGTAACTGTTATACCAAGCCGGCAATTATCTGTGGTTCCAGGTGAATAAACTACTATAACATACTTGTTTTTAATTCTTTTTCCGCTTTTTGATAACTCGACAAAACTACTTCTTTTTAATATCCGGTTTGTTTTAAAAAAATTGAATTTTTGCAACTGCATAATTTACGATATATAACATAGAGCCAATTGTTTTATTCTTTTCTAATTAAACAATCTTTAAACAGATAAACGCTTTCTGCCCTTGGCTCTCCTTTTGTTTATAATATTTCTTCCCTGCTTGGTAGACATTCTTTTTAAAAACCCATGTGTTCGAGCTCGTTTTATTCTGCTTGGTTGATATGTTCTTTTCATGACTTGTATATCCCTGTTTATCTATTTTATTCGTTTGTTAACCACTATTGAAAATAAGCTTGTAACTAAAGATAGTTACCTTATCATAACGAATGAATAGAACATATATATGAAGAGGTGTCAATACAAAAAGGCTAATCATTCTTCTTTGTCATATTATTGACAGCTCCATGGTCAAATCTGCAATTCGCTTTACCTGTTCCATGCTATGAGATATTAACAAAATAGTACAGCGGTCTTTCAGGCTTAACAAGAGAGTTTCTATTATTCTGCCTGATTTTGCATCAAGAAAAGAGGTTGGTTCGTCCATTAGAAGAATTTCCGGTTCAAATATAAGAGCTCGTGCAATGCAAAGACGTTGTTGCTGACCCCCGGAAAGAGAACGGGCATCATCCACCAACCTGTTTTTTACTTCATTCCATAAATATACTTTTTTTAAAACATCTTCTACTTTTTTTTCTATAAGCAACTTATCTTTATATCCTGAAAGTTTTAATGGAAAAGCCACATTTTTAAAAATACTCATGGGTAAAGGATTCGGTGTTTGAAAAATCATGCCGACAGACCGGCGTAAAAAGGGCAGGGAAACTGATTTTTCATAAATATTTATCCATTTGCCATTCAGGCGGATATTCACTTCACCTTCCAACCTGGCGTAGGGAATTGTTTCCCATAATCGATTAAATATCTTCAAAAAAGTTGTTTTACCCTGACCAGAGGGACCGACAACTGCAAAAATTGAGCATTCTGGAATTTCGACCGAAATTTCTTTTAAAACTATTTTTTTATTGTAATAAAAAGAAATGTTTGTTGCTTTTATTATATTGTTTTCAGAGTTAGGTTCTTTCATGAGCGATACAATATTCGATCTATCATAATATTCTTAATAAAAAAAGCTGTCAGGAAAAGGCCGGCGCATATCAATAGCAGTATTATAGCCGCACCATAACCTGTTTGCAGCTCCTGGGAAGTCCTGTACTGAGAAGATATGTAATAAATATAGAAAGGAAGGGCTTCATAACTTGACATCAGTGATTTTGGAATTCCTGCAGATGCAACTACACCTGTTAACATTATAACAGCAGTATCTTCTGCACACCGGCCTATCGCAAGAATTACACCACTAGTAATTCCTGAAAGCGATCTTGGAAATAAAACATAAAGGATATTTTGCAGTTTATCCGCTCCCAGGGCCGGAGCTGTTAAACGGACATCTTCCGGTATATTTTCCATAGCAAATTGTGTAGTGCGAATAAGATAGGGAAGCACCAAGATCGCAAGAGCCATGGCTGAAATAAACAAACATGGATAAATTTCTTTTATATAGCGATGCAGAAAAATAGCTATCGAAAAACCAAAAAGTCCAATTACAATTGACGGTATGCCTGCTAAAATATCATAAAAAAGACTAAAAAAAGATTTTATTCTTTCCTTCCCATATTCAGCAAGATATATTCCCGCTGCTATACCAACCGGGGTTGCCATCCCAACAGCCAAAATTACCAACATATATGTACCTACAATTGCAGGAAAAAGTCCGGAAAAAACCTTTCGATGCAAAAAAAGGGCATCTAACGGAGGAACATCACCGAAAACCAATGAAAAACCAAAAGCTCCCCATCCCTTAATAATTAGATAACACATTATTAAGAATACCGCGGATAATAGAAAAAGACCGCTAAACCACGCGAAACTTTTTATGCATATTTCTAAAAAGCTTTGTTTCACTTGTTTTTTAAACTCATTCTTCCAAGAAATCTTACAAGCAATATCAATATAGTTGTAAACATGTATAGCACAATACCACAGGTAAATATCGATCTGAATTCAATGCTGTCAAAATCGGCAGCAATTACAAGTGCAATATGTGAAGTCAGAGTGCGGGCCGATTCAAAGATAGAATCAGGCACTGCCACTGCATTTCCAGCAATCATCAGGGCAATTAGCGTATCGCCCATAGCTCTTCCAAGCGACAGAATCAATCCTGTCAGAATACCTTTCCAGGAACATGGAAGTATCACATATATAAGTTTTTGAATGGCACTTCCTCCAAGAGCGTCAATAGCATCAGAATATGCTTGTGGAATATTTTCAAAGGAATCCGTGAAAATAATGATCATGGTAGGCGAAATAACCATCGCCAGCATTAAAGAGGCGGTAAGAATATTCATACCGGAACCGGCGTTAAACATTTCCCTTATGAAAGGGACTAAAAGAAATACTCCTACAAACCCGTAGATAACAGTTGGAATTCCTGTCATCATTTGAACGATTTTTTTCAATAATTTTGAGAACCGGGGAGGGGCTATAACCGAAATTAATACTGAAGAACCGAGACTTAAAGGAAAGGCCCAGCACAGGCTTAATAAAACAATTAAAACTGTCCCTATCAGCATCGGATAAACACCAAAAATTCCGTGTTCCGGCTTCCAGGGGTTTCCAAGTATATTAAAAAAGAGCCCGCCTTTAAATAAAGGCAAGCTCAGAAATATCATAAAAACAAAAATTATAAATGTTAAAGCCGCACTAAAAATGGCAGCAATAAAAAAACTTTTTTCTATAAATTTTCCTGTATTAATCACTGATTAACCGAGACAAAGCCTTGTTTAATCACAATTTGCTGTCCTTCTGTACTGAACATATATTCTATAAACTTTTTTGCCAATCCCTGGGGTTCTCCCTTTGTATTACTATAAAGACCTCGGGCAATCTTGTAAGATCCGTTTTTAATATTGGTTATATCCGGTAAAACACCGTCTAAGGTTACCGGCAAGACACTTTCATCAATATGACCCACAGAAACATAACCGATGCCGTATGGGTCATTAGCTATTGCAGATTTCATGGCACCGTTTGATACCACAAAGTTAGCCTTATTTGTAATTTCGCCCTCATTCAGTCCTTTTTTCCAGAATACTTCGCGTGTACCGCTTGAATTGTCTCTGGTATAAACATTAATTTGCTTATCAATACCACCAAGAGATTTCCAATTGTCAATTTTTCCTGAAAAGATATCAACAAGTTGTTGTGTTTTTAAGCTATTGACCTTATTTTCGGGATTTACAACTACTCCTACACCGTCAATTGCCCACTTAAATATTTTAAGGCCGTATTTGCTTATTTCCCCATCCTTTGGCTTTCTTCCTGAATTGCCGATATCAACAAGACCTTCTCCAACCTGTTTAATACCGACACCAGACCCGCCACCAGCAATGCTGATACTGATATCATTATTATAGTTCATGATGTTTTTAGCCGCATCCTTCATTACCGGAATATGGGCTGTGCCCCCTGAAATTTTGATGTCTCCCTTTTCGCCACTAAAGCTATCAAGAGGCCCTGCCCAGGAAGCAGATACCATGCAAAAGGTAATCAAAAAAAACAAACCAATCAGAGCCAGCTTGCGTCCAACAATACTATTTATCATATTTTTTCTCCTTCTTTTAAATAGTCTTTTATATTGATATCACACGACAAAAATGTGAGTCCAATCGAAAATTCTTATTAGAACTTCTTTGCGAATAGATATAATCTATATATCAGGGGCGTTTATGTTATAAGCATGATAAAATCTATTGACTTTTTTTTGTTAAGACAGCAGATATCTTTGACAATTGTATAGCATCATCTGATTAAATGTTTTTTCGCTTCCCAAGCATCACTACATCTCTGTTTTCTTTTGTATTGATAAGCAGTATCACATTGTCGGATATTGTTGCGCTAACAAAACAACTTATATTGGAGTAATAATGAAACTAATAGCACCTTCTATACTATCGGCAGATTTTTCAATACTTGGAGAAGAAATAAAATCGATTGAAAAAGCTGGGGCAGACTGGATTCATGTTGATGTAATGGACGGGCATTTTGTCCCGAATATAACTATGGGCGCTCTTGTGGTTAAAGCCGTGAGACCGATTACCACTCTTCCAGTAGATGTGCACCTCATGATAGAAAACGCTGACAATTTTATTCCGGATTTTGCAAAAGCAGGGGCATCTCTTATTTCGGTGCAAGTTGAAGCCTGTACCCATTTAAACAGAACGGTTCAACTAATAAGAGAACATGGTGTAAAATCCGGTGTAGCATTAAACCCCTCCACCCCGCTTTCAGCAATTGAATGGGTCCTTGAATACGTTGACTTTGTTCTTGTTATGACAGTTAATCCGGGTTTTGGAGGGCAAGCTTTTATAAATAACAGTATTACGAAAATAAAAACTCTTGCAAAAATTATTAAGGAAAAAGGACTTACTACTCTCATCCAGGTTGATGGGGGGATAAACAAGGAGACGATTGGTGAAGTATCCGCCGCCGGTGCTGATATATTTGTGGCCGGATCGGCTATTTTCGGCAGCAATAATTATAAGGAAACAATCGATCTTTTTAAAAAAACCGTAAACCCTTAAGAAGTATCAGAAACTCCATCGCAAAACAGTGCTTCCCCATGTGATACCTGCGCCAAAGGTGATTAACATCACATAATCACCTTTTTTTATAAGCCCCTGCCTGTTTGCTTCGTCAAGAGCAATTGGTATTGAAGCTGCAGATGTATTCCCATACCGATCTACGTTTACATAAATTTTTTCAAAGGGGATATCCAGGTGTTGTGCTGTTGCCTGAATGATTCTCAGGTTTGCCTGATGCGGCACCAGAATTGAAATATCTTCAGCTGAAAGGTTATTTTGTTTTAACGCCTGCTTTGCAATATCAGTAAGAGAGTTTACCGCCTTTTTAAAAAGCCGGTTACCATCCATAACCAGATAACAGGATTTAGGTTTCAGACCCTCAAGGCATTCAGGCACATAAGAGTTTCCTTCCTTGCTATATAATAACTCCCACAATCTGCCATCTGATTTGAGATGACTTGAAAGGATACCGGTTTCTTTTTCGCTTGCTTTAACAACTACAGCTCCTGCTCCATCTCCAAGAAGAATGCATGTTCCTCTATCTTTCCAGTTAAGAATAGTTGAAATCCTGTCTACGCCTATTGCAAGAGCTGTCCTGCAGGCACCTGAACGAATGGCATTTTCTACTGTTGTCAAAGCATATAAAAACCCTGAACATCCAGCTGAAACATCAAAGGCTACGGCATTTTGGGCACCTATAATTTGTTGTACCATGCAGGCAGCAGAAGGAACAAGCCTGTCTGCGGTAACGGTGCCAATAACTATCAAATCTAGTTCCTCGGGAGAAACTTTTGCCATTTCCATGGCTTTTTGAGAAGCCAGCGCGGCAAGATCTGCGGTACCTTCTCCCGCTTTTAACGATATTCGCCGTTCCTTAATCCCTGTTCGTCGAACAATCCACTCATCAGAAGTATCAACAAACTCACCTATCTCACTATTTGAAAGGGCTTTCTCAGGAAATGCAGACCCTGTTCCTATTATACATGCATTAAACATATATTTTTATATACCTCTATAAATTGTGTTACGATTATTGAAAAAATTGATATAATAAACATTGCAATTCATAGGCTAAACTCGCTATGCTGTCAACTGCAATATGTAATTGGCAGCAATCCTATATGAATGTTTTTTTACTTTGAAAAAGAAAAACATGAAAAGATTTTTCGAAACAATATATTAACAACTCTTCTGCACCAAGTCGCTAATTTAATTGTGTTGAATATGATTTACAGATCAGGAGAAAAACATGTGGGAATATACAGATAAAGTTAAAGACCATTTTTTGAATCCCAGGAATGTCGGGGTTATTGATAATCCCGACGGAGTGGGAGAAGTCGGTTCCCTTGCTTGTGGCGATGCTTTAAAGCTCTACTTCAAGCTTGATGAAAACGGCAGGATAAAGGATGCAAAATTCCAGACTTTTGGATGTGCAAGTGCAATAGCATCTTCATCAGCACTAACGGAAATGATTATGGGCCGTACTCTTGAGGAAGTATCAAATATCACAAATGATGATATAGCATCTTATCTCGGAGAACTTCCCAAGGAAAAAATGCATTGCTCAGTGATGGGCCGTGATGCTCTTGAAAAAGCCATAGCATTCTACCGTGGTGAAAAAGAAAAGAAAGTGGAAGGTGAAATTGTATGCGAATGCTTTGGTGTTACTGATGTTGAAATAAAGCGTGCTGTAACCGAAAACAACCTCTTAACAGTTGAAGATGTGACTGATTTTGTAAAGGCCGGCGGGGGCTGCGGCAAGTGCCATGAAAAAATTCAGGAAATTTTAGATCAGGTGCACGGCGATATTAAACCGGTTAAGAATAAAGCTGCAAAACTAACAAATATACAAAAAATAAAATTAATTGAAGAAACTCTGGAAAGAGAGATAAAACCCGCCCTTAAAAAGGATGGTGGAAATATCGAACTGATTGATGTCGATGGAAATATAGTTCTTGTCGAATTGCGAGGAACTTGCGCATCATGCAGCAAATCCCAGATTACCCTCAAAAACTATGTTGAAACAAAATTAAGAGAACTTGTATCCCCGGATCTTATCGTTGAGGAGGTACATCAATGAAACCTGTATATGTAGACAATAATGCAACCTCGCGTGTTGCGCCGGAAGTTCTTGAAGAGATGCTTCCATATTTTACAGAGCGTTATGGCAATCCCTCCAGCATGCATTCTTTTGGAGGAACCGTGGCAAGAGAAATAAAAACGGCTCGTGAAAAAGTTGCAAGTTTAATAGGAGCTTCTCCCTCAGAAATACTTTTTACAAGCTGCGGTACCGAAAGTGATAACACGGCTATTCGAGCTGCTCTTGTTTCGAATCCGGACAGGAAACACATTATTACAAGCAGAGTCGAACATCCCGCCATCAAAAATTTATTTGAAAATCTTGCTAAAACCGGATTTCGGGTTACATTTGTGCCTGTGGATAGCAATGGACTGCTCGATCTTGAATATTTATATGAAAATCTTGATGACGACACTGCGATAGTAAGCCTCATGTGGGCAAATAATGAAACGGGCGTGATTTTTCCTGTAGAGGAAATCGCACAAACCGTTAAGGAAAGAGGCATTGTTTTTCATACTGATGCCGTACAAGCTGTAGGAAAAGTCCCTGTTGATATGAACAAAGTTTCTGCAGATATGCTTTCTTTGTCAGGACACAAACTCCACGCTCCCAAAGGAGTAGGGGCTCTTTATATCAGAAAAGGCACAAAATTTTCTCCTTTTCTGATCGGCGGACATCAGGAAAACGGCCGCAGAGCCGGAACAGAAAATGTGACATCAATTATCGGTCTTGGCAAAGCCAGTGAAATGGCACTTTATAATCTAAATGAAGTCGAAATACGAATAAAAAAACTAAGAGATAAGCTTGAAGACTCCTTAATTAAAACTGTTCCCAACACAATGATAAACGGAGACAAAGATAAGCGTTTACCGAACACAACAAGCATAGGGTTTGAATTTGTGGAAGGAGAAGCTATCCTTCTGATGATGAATGAGCTGGATATCTGTGCTTCTTCCGGATCGGCGTGCACATCCGGATCTCTTGAGCCGTCGCATGTCCTGCGCGCAATGGGTGTTCCCTTTACTGCAGCTCACGGATCAATACGATTCAGCCTGAGTATATATAATACCGAAAAAGAAATTGATTTCATAATCGAAAACATACCACCCATTATAAAAAAACTCAGAGAATTATCCCCATTCTGGGAGCAGACAAAAGGCTGATTACAGGCAGCTTTAAATAATAAAAACTTTTTGTTTATTTTTATAGTTTATTTAATTTATTGCCGATATTTTTATAAATCGCTTTTTGTTTATTTTTATGTAAACTGGTGTTTTTTCAGTTTCACTTAATAAAATACCTCTGGAAATATAAAATTGCTTGACAAATTTATAAGTATGGCTAAAAATATATAATCTTTTTAAGAATCTTTTAGAAGTTTAATTTAGATGCCGTACAATGGCGTGCGGCTATAATATATATAAGTATATATGGACAAAGGCGTCTATTCCCTATTTTAGGGAAGGCGCCTTTTTGTTTTTGAAGGTCGCAGATAATAAAATAGCCGTATTTTTTTATCTGAGGATATGTCATACAATTATTTAAGGAGGTTTTAAAATGAGATTTGAAAAAAGCAACGATGTTCTTGGAACCACCAACCGTGGCAATCCTGCCGAGTCTAGTCTTTGTACGCTTTGCAGAGCAGACTGTATGGGCAGATGCGAAACATGGTTATCAAGCCTTGTAGGGCGTAAACTGCTCTATCCAAGAAGCTATGGTATTGTTACAGCTGGAGCAAACAACACTACCCATGTCGGGGTTTCCTATAATTCGCTTAGAATTCAGGGATATGCCTATGGCGCTAATGGTCTTAGCGAAGGTCTTACCAACAACCCGGATGATTGTATTTTCCCGAACGTAAATCTTGAAACAGAATTTGGATGTGAGGTTAAGACCAAAATAAAAATGCCCCTTATGACGGGTGCATTAGGCTCAACCTTTGTTGCTGCAAAATATTGGGATTCTTTTGCAATAGGTGGTTCTCTGGTCGGCATTCCAGTTGTTATCGGTGAAAACGTAGTTGGTGTTGATCGTGAATCAAAAATTAATCCCGGTGATACCAAAAAAGGCAAAATCGAAATATCTCCCGAGCTGGACAGACGTATTCAGACATATCTGCGGTATTATAACGGCTATGGTGCTATTATTGTACAACTTAATGTGGAAGATACCAGAAACGGTGTTGCGGAATATGTTGTAGATAAATATGGTGAAAAATGCATTATTGAATTAAAATGGGGCCAAGGTGCTAAGGATATCGGTGGAGAAATTCAGGTAACAAGTCTTGATTACGCCCTTTTCCTGAAAAACCGAGGATATGTAGTTGATCCTGATCCAACCAAACCTGAGGTCCAGTCCGCTTTTAAAGAAGGTTCAATAAAATCTTTTGCCCGTCACAGCCGTCTGGGTGGAACCAATCTGGATTCAGTAGGCCAGGTGCGTGAAGATTTTATGAACAGCGTGAAATATCTCAGGGGCATTGGCTTTAAACGAATTACTTTAAAAACGGGTTCTTACGGTATGGAAGAGCTTGCAATGGCAATAAAGTTTGCTACTGATGCTAAATTAGATCTTCTTACTATCGACGGTTCCGGCGGCGGAACAGGCATGAGCCCATGGAATATGATGCAAAGCTGGGGGGTACCGTCTATAAACCTGCATTCAAAGGCATATGAATACGCGAGCATTTTGGCTGCTAAAGGGCAAAAAGTGGTAGATATGTCTTTTGCAGGTGGTTTTGCGCTTGAAGACCATATATTTAAGGCTCTCGCATTGGGCGCACCATTCACTAAGCTTATTTGTATGGGAAGAGCTATCATGATTCCAGGTTTTGTAGGCTCAAACATTGAAGGAGCTTTGGATCCGGAGAAAAAGCCTATAGTTAACGGGCACTGGTCCGAATTACCCAAAACAGTTAAAGAAGTCGGAAGCAGCGCAAAAGAAATTTTTGCATCCTATTTTGATGTAGAGAAAATAGTGGGCAAGAATGAGATGAAGAATATTCCTTACGGAGCGATTGCCTTCTATACATTAGCTGATAAACTTTCCTGTGGTTTACAGCAACTTATGGCCGGCGCAAGAAAGTTTTCAACAAACAAAATTTCACGCTCAGACCTTATGTCCGGAAACAGAGAAACTGCCAAAGAAACGGGCATACCACATGTTGCAGATGTAAATGATGAAGGTGCAAAGAAAATTCTTAATTCATAGCCTCTTAGATTACAATAGACAAAGCCTCTTAGAAAAACATCTAAGAGGCTTTGTTTTTTATCGGATCTTCCCCCTGATATATTATGCATATATGGTATAACTAATTAATATAAATTGAAATATAACATAATAAAAAATAATATATGTGGACACAATATAATTTATGTAAATAGCTTGACTTATAGGTAATATTTATTATA
>JAHIFE010000170.1 GCA_018901125.1 Pseudomonadota bacterium
AATATTTAATAACATCTGTAAGTGTTAACCAACCGTATGGGTGCGTGTCGTGTATAGTATGTTTTCCAATGTCATATTCTCCGTTTTCGCAGTAAAAAATACTGGTTGGCTTACAGCCACCATGTTCTACCGCAGCAGAAGCAGTAAACATTTTCATTGTTGAACCCGGTTCAAACGGATCTGTTATTGCCCTGTTTCTCCACAATTGCTTATCGTATTTTTTATATGAATTTGGATTTAGTAAAGGGTAATGCGCCATAGCCAGAATGGCACCTGTCTTTGGAACCATTACCATTGCTATTCCGGATTTTGCAGAGCTGTCAACCACTGCTTCCCGTAAAGCTTTTTCCGTTAAGTATTGAACTGCCTGGTCAATTGTGAGTACAAGATCATTTCCGTTGAAGTTGTAATCGGAATTCTTTTCTGCATTGAAAACATCAGCCCGAGCGTCTTTTAAAACAATAAAATTACCATCTGAGCCTTTAAGCTGGTCGTCAAAATAAAATTCCAGACCTTCAAGGCCCTTGCCATCAACACCGGTAAAGCCTACAGTTTGAGCGGCAAGCGTTTTTTGCGGGTAAACCCTGCTGTGTTCAGATAAAAAACATATTCCTTCAATATCAAGGCTCTTAACGGCATAAACTTCTTTTGGTGTTGCATTGCGCTTTAGCCATACAAAAGGTTTGTCGGAAGAAAGAGCCCTTTCAATAAAATTTGCACGAATATTAAGAGATTTTGAAATCATGTTGGCTGCAAATGTTTTATTCTTAATTTGGGAAGGGTTGGCAGCGATTGATGTTGTATCTATTGATACAGCTATTTCACGCAAATTAGCATCATAGATAGTGCCTCGTTTTCCCGTTTCTTTAAAAGACCGTTCATATTGATTAGCCGCCTTTTTTGCAAGCCATGAGCTTTGGTAAATTTGCAGGCACCCTGCTTTAATAACTATAGACACAAGGCAAGCGGCAAAAATAATACCAACAATAGTAATTCGAAGTTTTATATAATTTTTTTTAATACTTTTCATGGAATTATAATTATTTGCTCAGATGTTGGTATGATCAGGCCTATCTGTTTTGTAGCAATTTTTGCTATTCTGCGCGGTGATTTAAGCCGTGCAATCTCAATTTTGAGATTATTCTGCAATGTTAAGAGTTTCAGGTTTTTGTTTGATTCTTTTGCTATTTCATACCCGGTCTTGACACATTGAATTCTGCTCCAGGTATAAATAAAAAACTCTATTGAAAATAAGACAATTAAAACAGACCAAATTCCGATAACCATAAGCCTTGTTTTTTTGTTTTTAAGGTTATGCTTCATTTGCCCGTTACCTTGCTATACAGCTTCTGCAGCTCTGAGTTTTGCACTTCGTGACATCGGGTTTATATTAATTTCTTCTTTGTCCGGTACTATTACTTTTTTATTTAATGCTCGAAGTAATTTAGTCTTGTTGCAAACGCACTTTGGAAAATTTGGAGGACAAATACATTCTTTTTCCATCTCTTTTATTTTTTGTTTTACTATTCTGTCCTCAAGAGAATGAAAAGTTAACACGCAAAGACGCCCTTTCGGATTTAGCAAGCCGGCAACGTTGTCCATAAACAAAGAGAGCATTTCGAGTTCTTTATTAACAGCTATTCTAAGAGCCATAAATACGCGTGTTGCAGGATGAATTCTTTGTTTATATTGTACTTTTTTAGGTATTGAATCAGAGATAATTTGTACAAGCTGTGCGCTAGTCTTTATCTCGCAATCCTTCCTTGCTTTAACTATATTCCGGGCAATATTTCTTGCCCATGGCTCTTCGCCATAATTTCTTAGGAGTTTCTCAAGATCGGTTTCATCCAGTTTATTAATCAGGTTTTCTGCCTTGATATTGGAATCAGTATCCATTCGCATATCAAGAGGTTCAATATTGTTAAAACTGAATCCTCTTTTGCTGGAATTTATTTGATGAAGAGATAATCCTAAATCAAGCAGGATACCGTCTACTTTTGAAATATTACATTCTGAGAGGAATTCGGACAGGCGAACGAAATTACCATGAAACAGGTGGATGTTTGATAGGTATGGGTTTAATGCGCTTTTCGCATTCTCAATAGCGTCTTTATCCTGATCAATCCCTATCAATATTCCATTCGGCATGATTTTTTCGCAAATGGCTTTTGCATGACCGGAACCTCCTAAAGTGCAATCCGCATAAATTTTTCCAGGCTTGCAGTCAAGATAATGAATAATTTCTTTTGTCATTACAGGGATGTGATAGGGTTGCATCGATCAGATTCCTAGTTTTGCAATTTCGTTTCTGACCTCCTCCTTTTTGCTGTCTGTTTCCAGCTGTTCTAGCTCCTTATTCCAATTTCCAAGAGACCAGATTTCAAAATGATCAAGGGCTCCAACCAGCACCATATCCTTCTCAAGTCCTGCATATTGTCTTAAAGTAGGGGGAATCAGTATTCTGTCATTTTTATCACAGAAACATTCAAATGCTGCACCAATAAACACTCTTCTGAAGCGGCGCATGCTTTCGGTTTTTTCTGCGAGTGAAAGTATTTTATGCTCTATCTTTTTCCATTCTTCGGAAGTATATGCATAAAGGGTTCCGTCCATCCGGGATATCACAACGCCATCATTCTCTGTATTTCTTATTATCTCCCGAAATCTTGAAGGGATAATTATGCGTCCTTTTGAATCTAACGTATGGAAAGAAGTTCCTCTGAACATATTTGGCCTTTATATTTTCACAGGTTTGTTCAATTATTCACATAAAACCACTTTAAACCACTTTTTTATATAAATGCTACAATTAAATAGATGTGTCAAGAAAAAAATATAATTACCATAATTATTATTCATAATAATTTATTTAAGTTAAAAGAAATAATAGAAATAAAATTAAGTGGATAATTGTGGGCAAATTTTTATTAAACCATTTTATAAATATGAACAAGTAAAAAAATGAACTTATGAATAAGTATTATCTTTATTTTTAAATTGTTATAGATAATATTCTTGTTTGTTGCCGGAAATGGACTTGAATGAAAAGAAAAAGCGGAAAAGATAAAATGATATCGACGATTAACCACACTTCAGGAACTTATTGGCGCTGGCATGGGGAAGGTCAGGATTTGGCCATTCTTTTGGCGGTGGCGGAAATTTTTTTCTATTTCTGATATGATGAGCCACTTTCAAAACGTTTCAGTTTGGTCAAGGTCAAGGCGGGTGAAATATTTAACCACAGGAATACATGTAGTATTTCGAGGATTAAAATTTTTGCCCAACGCAGAGATCGGCCAAAATGGGACGTTTTGAAACTGGCTCTGATAGTTATTTGCAGTGTTATTCGCATAAAAACAACCGTTGCCTTTTGCATATCATCGTTATTTTCTCTGCTGTAGATAGAATGAGCTATGGCTGGATATTTGAATAAAAGTGTTGTATATTAAGCAATCATTTCAAATAGTTCAAATATACACAAAATCAATTATTATCTCAGGCATAGTAAAAGGGAAGGAAAAACAGCGGAAGAATCTTCAAAAAGTCCGGGAACTGGTACATAATCATAAAGCGTTTGAAGGATATATCCGGGATGAAATTACAGGATATCTTTTATCAATGCAAAAACCCATGACCCCATTCATGGTCAGCAAGGCAACGGCCTTGTGGTTTGGCAGCCTTTCCTCCATGGCAACCAACATTGCCGCAGTTTCATATATCGGAAGTTGGTTAACCAGCAAGAGAGGCGAGTGTTCTTGGAATTGTTTTTGCCCTTTCATTTCAAATCAGCAGGAGATAAAACAATTATTGGTTAAGTTTAATACATATTTCAGCTTATTTGCCTGATTATTTTTTCATATTCTTCCTGAGTATCAATATCAATTCCTGTATCTGGGTTTTCAATTTCAATCAGTTTTAATTCTTCTTTATGCCTTTCAACTATAATTCTTCCACCACTATCGCCTGCCAGAGTCAGCAGTTCGTCTTTTAACTTTGCAGGAAAAATAACCGGGCTTCCTCTTTTGCCATTATAAACCGGGACTATAATATTATCGGGATAATCTATGGAGATATCTATCAAAATATCAATTATTGTTGTGCTCAAGAACGGCTGATCCCCGACAAAAAACATAAAAGCATCCGCTTCTTTATCTGATGCACTGATTCCCAGTTTTACGGCAGCGCTTTGTCCTTTTTCTGCATGAGCATTAAATATTATCTTCTTTAAATACTTTGCCCCTATTTCTTTTATGTTTGCATTTCTATAGATAAGTATTACTTCATCAAGATGAGATGATTCTGCGGCTCTTATTACATGTTCTATAAGGGGTATACCGGCTAAAGGCAGGAGAAGTTTTTCCTTTTTCATCCGCTTTGAGAATCCTGAAGCCAGAATAATTCCTGAGATCATAGGCAGTCACCGGATTATGAATAGACTTTGTTATCAACCATTGCAGCAATAATACACTTTGTGAAAGAAAGATTGTCTTGTATTTTTAACCTGGCTGAAATGTTATTTGCATGTTTTCTGTTTTTAAGAATTTCGGCTTTATTCAGCAATACATATTTTTTGCATCCCTCAGGTACTCCCTTAAAAAGTCCTGCAGGAGATAATATCAGATTAACTACCGCTTCTTCGTCAAGCATTTCTCCCGGCAATCGTTTTACTACATCGCAAAATATATCAAGACGATGCACAAATTCTTCATTAATTGGATTGCCTATTGCATCAAGGCCGATAACACCTATGGCCTTTGTAGCATTTCCAGGAACTACAGGCTCATAAGAAGCAGGAGCTTTAATGGGCTTTCGCTTTGAACCATCGCATTCAACAAGTATGTAATCAAATGTCTTTTGTAAATAAAGTTTTTCTATAAATTCCCCGGATGCTCCGGCCAGTTTCTTCTCTTTGGCTCTGACTATACCAGTGCCAAAAACAGTGACCGTTTCTTCAGGAGTTTTTGTAAAAATCGCAACATCATCTGTGTTATCAACAATAAGCGTGTCATATTTTTCCCTGTTTGGATCAGGATAGCATATGTGCGTGGAAGTAGTGACAAGAACACGTTTCTTAAAAGCCTTGAGCGCTTGTGCAATAGCAAACATGGTTGTTGTTTTGCCACCTCCTCCCACAAGGCAGATCAACTCCCGTTTATTAAGATTTATATCAAGCGCTTCTATAATATCCATTTGAAACACAATGCATCATTAAAAATAAGGTTCAACAAAAATCAGCATTTTGCCGCCGCATACGTCTCCGCCTTTAGTGCCTAAGTCATCGGTAAGATCCGCTTCTATCAGCGCAGGTTTTTTTTCGGTAAGCAGACAGCGAAGAGATGCGCTGCGAACCTGATTTTCACCGCAGCCGCCACCTATTGATCCATAGGTTTTGCCATCCACACAGATAAGCATTTTTGCACCGACCTCACGCGGTGTTGATCCTGCAGCCTTAATAATAGTTGCAAGACACACCGGTATGTTCTGTTTTTGAAATTGCGCCAGCTGCTCAAATATTTCTTTGTCGTTCATTTCATACCTCTTACGGCATTGCTTAAAGCCTTAGCCTGGTTTACTCCCTTGCGTCGCACACACACAAGCTCTGCTGTGATGGAAAGAGCTATCTCTTCCGGTGATTCAGCACCTATCGGAATCCCGATCGGAGTGCAGATATCTGCCAGCCGCTCTTTCGGTATTCCTGCTTTTTCCAGCATTTCAAGAACAAAGCTCACTCTGCGGCGGCTGCCGATAAGTCCTACATAAGCTGTAGGGTGATAAATTATTTCCTCAAGACATTCTGCGTCATGTTCATGCCCTCTTGTGATAATAACCACAAAGGAAGAACTGTGTATTGGAATACGGCGAAGTGTGGTTATAAAATCATCGGCAATGACCTCGCATCCCGGAAAACGGGGCTGGTTTGCAAAGTCAGGCCGGTCGTCTATCACTGTAACGGCAAAACCGACCTGTTGCGCAAATTGTGCAAGAGGAATTGCTATATGCCCGGCTCCGCATATTAATAGCTGGGCGCTGGTAGATATAAAATCAAAAAAAACAGTCAGACCGGCTCTTATTTCTACAAGTTTCTTTTCCTGCTGTGTGAAAGCTTTTAAGGCAATGTCACTAATCAATTGGCCGGTTTCTTTGTCTTTTATTTCTCCTTCCATTGTCCCGTCTTTATAAATAATGGTCTTTGTGCCAGGAGAAATACGATCATCGGAAGAAGAAATCACGGTTGCAAGACAAAATATCTGGGCTTTGGAAATAAGGTCGTTTATTTGAAAAATTATATTCATGAACACCATCACTTTTAAGAGTTACAGTATTTTGCCTGATTCGGTATCTTATTTGCAAATTCGGGCCTGTTGGCAACAACAGTAGCCAGCACAACCGGCATATTTATTTTTTTTGCGGCGACAATTTCTTCAAAAATGTCCATATAAGTCTCCAAATGTCTATTTTTATATATGACTAATATTTTCTGCCGGTTTTCTCATATTCTTCAAGTGCTGCACGCAGAACCTTAATACTGGACAGAGGACAATCATGCTGTTTTCCGAGCAGTCCTTCAAATGGAGCCAGAATATCTTCTTCCGTCAGTGTTTTCGCTTCTTCAATGGTTTTATCTATGGCAAGAGTTGTCATCATACTGAATTCTGCAACTGTACTTTTGCAACCATTTGATTGAAACCGCATTGCAAAGATTTTTCCTTCTTCTACAATTATCCAGAGTTCTGCAATATCGCCACATGCCGGATCTTTTGCCAGAACATATACATCTGCAAGCCCTTCACACATATCACCAAAATTGCGCGGGTTTTCAGCATGATCTTTTATCAGCTCAGCAGCACAGGCAGGTGCTGTTTGATCTGAATCTTCTATGAATTTTCTATTAAGCACGCAATCATAGTGTTGTTCATCCATTTGAAATATATTTCCTGATGTGTATTTTTATACTGTTGAGCCACTTTCAAAACGTTTCAGTTTGGTCAAGGTCAAGGCGGGTGAAAATTTTAACCGCAGGAATACATGGAGTATTTCGAGGATTAAAATTTTCGCCCAACGCAGAGATCGGCCAAAATGGGACGTTTTGAAACTGG
>JAHIFE010000171.1 GCA_018901125.1 Pseudomonadota bacterium
AACCTATACACTAGTTAAATCAAAAAGTCTAGAATTATTTAATGATTACAGCATGTTATTTTTATGCACTTGCTCGTATCGTTTTTTTATATGATATGTAATTGATGCAAACCTTCTAACCAACACTTTTAATTACACCCTTCCTGTAGCAACAGGGCAATCCATAAGGAGAGAGAACTTTTAATAACTCAAATATACCATGTCAGGTTATTGGGCATGAACCTGGGATCAGGATTCGTGAGTTTATTGAGAGATCGAAATACGCCACCGTATGTATCCATATCATGCAACAATATAGCATTCCCGGAGGAGAAGAGAATTATGCGATGTCAAAGAATGTATAAGCTGCGGCGACTGTGTGAATTATTGCCATACAAACGCGATAAGTATCATCGATTGACATTATAACATGCTCAAAACATTGATGAGCCCGCATGATCATGTAACGCGCACCTATGTTAACATTATATATTTATTAAAATTCATTAATATTCCGGGAACCAAACTTTCTTGACTTAAGAAAAGAATAAATCTATGAATTACTCATGGGATATTTCGAGGATTAAAATTTGAGATTAACGCAAATATCGGTCAAAATGGGACGTTTTGCGATTGGCTAAAATAAATATTTTTCACTTGAAACCATATAACACCTAACCTTTAATCATTATCCGCAAGGATAACCTGATCTGAAAAGGCAAAAAAATAATAAATGAAAAACATACTATCTGATATTTTGCTTTCTGCTGCAAAAAAAGCTTTTGATAAACAAAAGCTGACTTCAAGTGACTTTCCGGCATTTGGAATCGAAGAACCGAAGCTGTCTACGCACGGTGATTTTTCCACAAATTTTGCAATGGTTATGGCTTCTTTACAGAAAATGCCCCCAAGGAAAATCGCCGAAATTATTACAGGCGAAATAGAAATTGCAGGGAGCATTATTGATAAAATAGAAATTGCAGGGCCCGGATTTATAAATTTCTTCGTAAGCCCTTGCTCATGGCATTCTGTTTTATATAAAATTTACGAAAAAGATGAAAATTTTGGTTCCAGCAATATCGGAAAAAACATAAAAGTCCAGGTTGAGTTTGTAAGTGCAAATCCAACCGGGCCGCTTCATGTTGGCCATGGAAGAGGAGCTGCCGTAGGAGACAGTATGGCAAACATTCTTTCCTTTTGTGGCTATGATGTCCAAAGAGAATATTATATTAACGATTCGGGAAGACAGATTAATACTCTTGGGCGCTCCGTATTCCTTCGATACAGAGAGCTGTATGAAGAAAAAGTCGGATTCCCGCAGGACTGTTATCAGGGAGATTATATTCGCGATATAGCCCTGAAAATAAAAAATGAGAAGCAAAGTGACCTGCTCGACGTACCTGAAGAAAAAGCTGTAATTTTTTGTGCGCGTTTTGCCGCAGCGGATATACTTGCAGGTATAAAAAATGACCTTGAGCTTTTTGGAGTGAAATTTGACAACTGGTACAGTGAACAATTCCTTTTTGATTCGGGAAAAGTCAATTCTGCAATAGAAGCTTTTAAAAACAAAAATATTATCTATGAAAAGGACGGTGCTTTCTGGTTTAAAACATCGGAATACGGGGATGAAAAAGATCGTGTTACGATAAGAAATAATGGCCTTACCACATATTTTGCTTCAGATATTGCTTATCATATGGATAAATTTAACCGCGGCTTTGAACGCATCATAGATGTATGGGGAGCCGACCATCATGGCTACATCCAGCGCATTTGTGCTTCAATTGAGGCTTCGGGTCGAAAAAAGGACCAGTTTCATGTTATTTTGATCCAGCTTGTAAATCTTTTACGAAATGGTGAACCCGTTGCAATGTCCACTAGATCGGGGGAATTTATAACACTGGAAGATGTGGTTAAAGAAGTGGGAGCTGATGCTGCAAGATTTATATTTTTGACACGCCATTACGAAAGCCATCTTGATTTTGATTTAGAACTTGCAAAGAAAAAATCAAATGAAAACCCGGTATATTATGTACAGTATGTGCATGCAAGAATTTCAAGCATAATCAGAAAGGCGGATGAACTTGGAATAAAAGAAATTAAATGGGATGATAAAAATATATCGGTATTGCAAGAAGGTGAAGAAATTCAGATTTTAAAAATATTATCCGCTTACCCTGAAGTAGTAAGATCAAGCGCAGAGCTCCTTGAACCGCACCGCATAACATATTATCTTATGAACCTTGCGGCCTCCTTTCATAGTTATTATAATAAACATAGAATTCTTTCCGATAATCCGATAATAACAATAAACAGGTTGTTTCTTGTACTTGCAATAAAAAAAGTTATAAAAAACGGTCTTAAACTACTTGGAGTGAGTGCTCCTGAAATAATGTGAAAACTAACAGCCTGTAAGCAGGGAGACCTTTGGTATCAACTTATGGAAGAAAATGCAAAAAACGTGGACGGCGAAAAGAAATCTTATCTTGTAAAGACTCGCAAAAAAACTGTCGGGTGGTTTATTATAATTCTTGTTATTTGCGGATGGATGTTTGTACTGGGTGTTCTGGTCGGAAGAGGAACTGCGCCTGTAAGTTTTGATGTAAAAAAGCTGAAAAAAGATATCATAGCCGAGGTAACGGCGACAATTGAAAAGGAAAAAAAAGAAGAAAAGGCTAAAATCGATGTTTCAATGGATACGCCTGCTCATTCAGACAAACAGGATTTGGGTTTTTACGAGGATCTTAAAAGCACGAAAGAATTGCCGGAACATATTAATATCAAAGATGTTTCAAAGCAGGAAACTGTTTCATTGCCTGCTCCTGCTCCTGCGCCTGCGCCTGCGCCTGTAAAATCTTCTGTAAAAGAACCGGAACCTGAAAAAAAGATTGAGGAAAAAGTCATCGCAAAAGAGCCTTCTTTGCCTGTAAAGGCCACCGGGTCGGCTTTTACGATTCAGGTTGCCTCAGGCAGAGATCAAAAATATGCGGACAAAATGGTTGGAGAGCTTTTAAAAAAAGGTTATCAAGCATACAGATCTTCAGGAGAAATTAAAGGAAAAGGAATATGGCACAGAGTAAGGATAGGAGAATTTGGCGATAGAGCCGGGGCTGAAGCCATTCTTAAAAAACTGAAGAAAGATAAATTTGATGGGATAATCGTAACAAAATGATATATAGTCGAGCCAGTTTCAAAACGTCCCATTTTGGCCGATCTCTGCGTTGGGCGAAAATTTTAATCCTCGAAATACTCCATGTATTCCTGCGGTTAAAATTTTCACCCGCCTTGACCTTGACCAAACTGAAACGTTTTGAAACTGGCTCAGTCGAATAGCGAACGGCGAATGTTAAATGCTGTACATCTTTTTGTATTAGCTATTCGATCTTCTACATTCAAACAGCGGTGATTAAATATTATGGAAATAACAAAAGATGATATTATACATGTGGCTGATCTTGCCCGTCTTGATATGGATGAAGAATCCATTCGAACCTTTACTGTTCAGATAGGTGACATATTAAAATATATCGAAATTCTTAATAATCTGAATACCGAAGGTGTACCGCCGACTTCTCATGCTATAGTTTTGACAAACGCCTTCAGGGATGACGAAATAAAGCAACACATTGAAAGGGATATTCTTTTGGAAAATGCTCCTGAGAAAGAAAATGGAAGTTTTATGGTTCCGAAGGTTGTAGGGTAGATCAGATGAAACTGCACGAATTAACAATAAGAAAAGCACAAGAACTGTTAAGGAACAAAGAGATATCTTCGCAGGAACTCACAAAAGCTGTTCTTGACAGGATTGCTCAAGTTGAAGAAAAAGTCGGGGCATATATCACTATAGCCTCAGATTCTGCAATGAAAGAAGCAATGCTTGCCGATAAAGAAATATCAAAAGGGAATATAGCGGAACTTACCGGTATTCCTGTTGCTGTAAAAGATCTTATTTGCACGAAAGGAATACGTACAACTTGCGCTTCCAAAATTCTGGATAATTTTATTCCTCCTTATGATGCTACCGTTATAACCAGGCTTAAGACAGCCGGTGCGGTAATAACCGGGAAATTAAATATGGATGAATTTGCAATGGGCTCATCAACCGAAAATTCCGGCATCAAACTTACCCGCAATCCATGGGATTTGACCAGAATTCCAGGGGGCTCCAGCGGAGGATCAGCTGCTGCCGTTGCCGCAGATATGTGCATAGGTTCTCTTGGTTCGGATACGGGCGGATCTATCCGCCAGCCCGCTTCTCACTGCGGTGTTGTTGGAATGAAACCAACATATGGAAGAGTTTCACGCTTCGGGCTGGTAGCTTTTGCTTCTTCACTTGACCAGATCGGCCCTGTTACAAAAGATGTTACTGATTGCGCCATTCTTGCGAAAGTTATTTCGGGATACGATCCTTCGGATTCCACATCTGTTCCAAGAGATGTTCCCGATTATCCTTCCTTTTTAACCAAAGGTATAGATGGATTAAGAATAGGAGTTCCGAAAGAATATGACACAGCAAAAGGTCTTGATCCGGAAGTTTTAGCTGCTGTGACAAACGCAAGAAAGGTACTTGAAAACCTTGGGGCGCAATGCGTTGACGTTTCGCTTCCCAATACCGAATACGCAGTGCCGGCTTATTATGTTATTGCCCCTTCGGAGGCAAGCTCCAATCTTGCCCGTTTTGACGGTGTGAAATATGGTTTCAGAGATAAAGACTCGAATAATCTTATGGAGATGTATAAAAATACAAGATCAAAAGGTTTCGGGCCGGAAGTAAAACGCCGTATTATTATCGGAACATATTGTCTTTCAGCCGGATATTATGATGCATACTACAAAAAGGCATCCCAGGTACGTACTCTTATCACGGAAGATTTCAGGAAAGCGTTTGAAATCTGCGATGTAATTCTTTCGCCTGTAGCGCCGACTCCAGCATTTGAAATAGGTGAAAAAGCGGACGATCCTCTAACAATGTATCTATCTGATATTTTTACACTTTCTGCAAATCTTGCCGGCATACCCGGCATATCCGTTCCCTGTGGATTTTCATCAGGCGGGTTGCCTATAGGGCTTCAACTGCTGGGAAAGCATTTTGGCGAAGAAGTGCTCTTGAAAACCGCCTATAATTTTGAACAGGCAACAGAATTTCATAAGAAAAAACCGGAAATTTAAACACTCGAATACCGAACAGCGAATACCGAACATCGGCTACCAAATGTTGCACATCTATTTTTTTTCGCTATTCTTTATTCGCTATTAGACATTCGAAGCTTAAAGGAAATAAGTCATGAGCATACAGCCGGAAGGCGAAAATTTAAGAAAAGCCGTAAAATGGATTTCAGAAATTTTAAAATACGAGCAAGAGAAAAACTCTGCAAAACTTGTTGAAGAGGCATGCCTGAAATTTGATCTTACTCCCATTGATGCTGAATACCTTTCTAATTTTTTAAAGAATAAATAACTTTTTTCACTATCATATGAAAATAAAAATACTTGCCGAAAATATTTCAAACAAAATTGCAGCAGGCGAGATAGTTGAGCGTCCCGCTTCGGTCGTAAAAGAACTTGTTGAAAATGCTCTCGATGCCAAAGGCACAAGAATCCTTGTTGAAATTGAAAAAGGAGGCAAGTCTCTTATAAGAGTTTCGGATGATGGCATGGGAATGGTAAAAGATGACGCCTTGTTATCGATTGAAAGATATGCTACCAGTAAAATAGAAACAGATGAAGATCTTTTTTCAATAAATACGTTTGGATTCAGGGGAGAAGCACTTCCAAGCATTGCTTCGGTTTCGCGTTTCTCGCTCGTAACAAAAGAGAACAAAGCCCAGACAGGTATTGAAATAAAAATTGAAGGTGGAAAGGTTTTTTCTGTAACGGATAAAGGCGCTCCCGAAGGTACAATGGTTTCGGTAAAAGACCTTTTTTTCAATACACCGGCAAGGCGCAAATTTTTAAAATCGATTGATACTGAAATGGGGCACATCGCCGATGTAATATCAACAATGGCGCTTGCCAATTCAAATGTCCAGTTTAAGCTTATCCACAATGGCAGAACTGTTTATAATCTGCTTTCATCGCCTGATTCAACCGTCAGAACCGAAGAAATTCTGGGGAAAGATACAAAAAGCAACTTATACAGCCTTGGTTTTTCAAAAGAAAACATATCCATTTCAGGTTGGACATCTTCTCCTGTAGTAAAGAGACATACAACCCGTGGAATATATATATATGTTAACGGTCGGTTTGTACGTGACAAGATTGTTCAACACGCCCTATTGGAAGGCTATACATCAAGGCTGATTAAAGGAGAGTTCCCGGTTGCTGTGATTTCCATTGCCCTCCCTTATAATGAAGTTGATGTAAATGTCCATCCTGCAAAACATGAAGTCCGCTTTTCAGAGCCAAATAAAATTCATGAAACAGTTAGGGCGGCAGTAAAAGAGACTCTGGATCTTTTAGACCCGTATAAAAAATCCGTTGAAGATTTTATTCAAAAAGGACAACATTATAAATCGATTGGCGTTTCTGAAACTCCGGTTGTTTATCAACCTGGCGTAAAAGACATTCCTGCTCAAAACGAAACCGTTTCTAACTTGGGAGCGAAAAATGTTGATCCTTATATTGAAAGCGGCAAACAAAAACAAGTTTCTCATATTCAGGAAAATCTTTGGGAAAAGAAGCTGTTTAAGGATTTAATAGTACTAGGGCAGCTTCACGGAACATATATAATCTGTGAAGCTGTCGAGGGAATATTTCTTATAGACCAGCATGCTGCCCATGAACGCATCCTTTATGAGCAGATCAAAGCCAAGGCGGATTCATTCGGATATTCCATACAGATCCTTCTTGTTCCCGAAGTTATAGAATTTGGGTACAGAGAAACGGGTATCTTTGAAAAATTACTGCCGGATTTTCAGAGGGCTGGATTTGAGGTAGAACCATTCGGAGGAAATGCTTTTGCAGTTAAGTCCGTACCCGCCTTTATTGCAGATAAAGATATTAAAGCCATAATCATTGAAACGGTTGAAAAATTAATCGAAACAGGTTTCATCCCAGGACTTGAAAGGGCTTCGGATGAGCTTTTAAAGCTTATCGCATGCCACGGTGCAATAAGAGCTAATCAAAAACTTTCAGGCAAAGAGATGACAACGCTTTTATCTCAGTTGGATGATTGCAAAATGCCTTCTCATTGCCCGCACGGCCGTCCCACATGGGTTAAGTTTTCAATTAAGGAGCTTGATAAATTTTTTAAAAGGGCAGTGTAGATAATATGGAACCGATAACTTATTTGCCATCCATTCAACTTCCACGTTAGCTCTTTGATTTATCTCAGGAGAGTGGCTAAATAAATTCCCAGTCCCAGCCAAATGGGAATTGAAATAAGCAAAGCCAACGTAATTCCCCGGGAATTTTTTAAACGGTCACTTAATATTTTTTTCTCAAATGCCCGATTTATCCTAAGTTGAACATCTTCGAAGCGGAAAGGTTTTGTAATATAATCGTAAGCACCTTCTTTTATGGCTTCTACAGCCGTCTGAACGGTAGGATGTCCGGTAATCATAATAAAAACTATCTTATCGTCAATATCGAGGACTTTTTTAAGAAGTTCTAATCCATCCATATTCGGCATAATAAGGTCTGACACTATTAAATCAAAATGACCTTTATGGAGACAACTTAAAGCATCCTGCCCATCAATAGCAGTAGCTACCTCAAGGTTCATCCTGGTTAAATAATCAGCAAGAATATCGCGAATTCCTTCTTCATCATCTACAATCAGAACTCTTCCCATAGCTTCTATTTTGTCCTTATTAAAAATGATTTTACAATTAATATATAAAAATAAAAAAAAGGTATAAAATCTTGCTTTTTCGAGAATTTAGTATATGAAAATTAACTTTATGTGTCAAGATCAAATGCGCCATATAGTATCTGTTGATAACATGATTAAATTATGATAATTTCCTGCAAAAAATATACAGTCAAAATTTATATGCCTGCTGTGCAGCCGCAATATAGCAAATAAAGATTCAGCAGCGGAGAAAAAAATGACTTCTGAAGGAGATATAATACTTATATATTTTGAAGGCAAACCACTTGCATTTGCAAGAATTGAAGAAATTCTGCCTAATTCGAAACCATCATGGTATCATGTTAAACTGCTGATGTTGCAAGTGCCTGTCCATACCATAACATGGATACTGAGAGATTCTTACATAAATGGTGCTGAATTTACCATGAACGGAAAAAAGATAAGAATCGAACAGGTTATATGCCCCGATGATCAAACTGATCAAACCGGCCAAAATGATCAAAAAGCTCCTCAAACCCAAAACAATGAAGCGGAAGGAGCCAAGGTTATTCCTTTTGCAGACATCAAGAAGAAGTAAAAGAGATATTTTCAAATAGTACTAAAAGCTCAGAGGCCTTGCTTTCCATTTCATCAGCTTCCTGTTCGCTTTTTTCATGGTCATATCCAAAAAGGTGGAGAATACCGTGTATCAAAAGCTCGGCAAAGCGTTGATTAAATCCGGTTCCCAAATAATCTCCTTCTCTTTCGGCTGTTTCAGCAGATATAACGACATCTCCAAGAAGGTCATTGTTATTTTCAGGGAAAGCACTATCCCGCATAGGAAAAGCAATTACATTGGTAGGCCCTTTTCTGTGTAAATACTTATCATTTAATTTGGCAATCCCATCATCATCTTCAATAAGGATAGACAATTCCCCTTCAGGACAATCCAAGGCGTTTAAGATGACCTGAGCCACTTTCCGAACTTTTATCTTCCTGATTTTGAGCCTGTTTTGGCTGTTGTTTATCAGTACTCCCATTTTTTCCTTTTCCATTGCCTGAAACTGTTGTTTCGGAATATTCAATGCGGTGATGATGGATTCCGTTTAAAATCGTATTGAAACTTTTTGCAATGTTATGCAAATCTTTTAAGGTCAATTCGCAATTATCAAGCTGTCCATCTGAAAAAACATTGTTCATCAAATTTTGAACAAGTCCTTGAATCCTTGCCGGTGTTGGATTTTCAAGGGTTCTTGAAGCCGATTCGGTAACATCGGCGAGCATGACAAGCCCTGCTTCTTTTGTTTGTGGTTTTGGACCGGGATATCTGAAATCACTAATTTTGACTGTGCTATCTCCTTTTAGCTGTTTTGCCTTGTCATAAAAAAAGCGTATAAGGCTTTTCCCGTGATGCTGACTGATTGTATCTGCAATTTCTTTCCCCAAATTATATTTTTTTGCCATTTCGACTCCATCCTTTACATGAGCAACTAGTATAAGGCTGGACATGGAGGGTGAAAGCTTATCATGTTTATTTACGCCGTCTGACTGGTTTTCAATAAAATACTGGGGTTTGTTTAATTTTCCGATGTCGTGATAATAACCACAAACTTTGGCAAGTAGAGGGTTTGCACCTATTTCTGATGCAGCAGCTTCTACCATTGAGCCTACAATAACGGAATGATGATAAGTCCCCGGGGCTTCAATCATAAGTCTCCTTAAAACTGGCTGATCAAGGCTTGCAAGCTCTAATAGTTTTATATCTGTAGAAAAGTTAAAAGTTACTTCAATCAGAGGAGTAAGACCCGCAGTTACAACACCTGTTATCATACCTCCAAAAAATGCAAAAAACCAATTCCACAGCAATGTTACCCAGGAAAGTTCCGTACTATAAATAGTTATTATTGTTGTGAGCACTATGTTAAAAAGACCGAGTTTTAAACCGGATTTAATAAAAACTTTCCGTTCCCTGCAGTTTTGCATCCAATAAGCTGCCATTATTCCGCTTAAGAGAAAGTAGACCAGTATTTCAAACCGGTTTTGAAATACCATTGCAGTACAGACAGCGATAATAACGGCAAAAGCAACTGCTGTGTTCAGGCCCATGAAGAGACATATGAGCATTACTCCCGAAGTTACTGGAATGCTTAGTTGAACCGATGAGGCTCTAATTGAAAAAAGCTCGTTCATAGTCAGGGATCTTGACAAAAATGATGAGACTTCAGCCAGCAAAAACGCCATAACAACAACGCTGGCGAGAAAAACGAGTTTCTTATTATGGTCACCAATCATATCTCTATGATTATTTATACTAATGATATATGTTGTAACAAGCAGGCATAACATAATCATGGTAGATCCTATAATGGCTGCCGATATCCTCTTGTATCTGACCTGGTCTATGAGAGCTTTCAATTTTATAAGCTGTACTTCCGAAACCTTTTCACCTTCACGTAAAAGCATTTCACCCGCTTTTACTTTGTATAAGACCGCACCCATTTCGGCTGCAGCGCTTTTTATTCTTTCCTCAGTTTCATTTCTGTTTAAAGTTATATTTGGCTGAATTAACTGCATGACAAAATATGTAACCAAATCCCGCTTTACTGAAAGCATATCTTTCAGTAAAGTCTGTTCGACTACTTTTACTTTACTTTTCGCATCTTTAATGCTGTATAATGAATTCAGTTCATAAGTTATAATTTCATTTTTTGTTTCTATATTTCTTAATATTATCCCCTTATCAATTCCTTTAAGCAAATAATCCTTATCAGCTACTATACCGTTATTCAAAATTTTAGATATAATCCTGTTGATAGCATTTGGGATATCTTCAGAAAAATTATGCTTTTCAAGTATAACAAAAAAACTATCAGGAACAGAAAAGCCGATTTTCCTTTCAAACTCTTTTTTTATTCTCAAAGATCTGTCGGACATAGACGCCTGCCCGGTATTTGTATCCAACTTTGAAGGATTAAATTTTCCCGAAATCAAATCATTTCTTATATCTTCAAAGGCCGTTTGAACACGCTGGGTTAATTTAGTTGAAAGCGTCGAATCAAAATCATATACTACCGGTACATTACTTGCCACTTTCTTTCTGTTCTTTTCAGTGGCATCTTTGTCTACAACCAAAAAATCTTCTTGCGCTTTTATGTCGCTATCAGCAATATCCCCTAAATTATATGTCTTATTAATGGGCATAAAGTCTATGTAAAGAGTAAGAGCATATATAATAACAATACAAGACAGTATCCACCACCTGATATTTTTGTTCGAATTAAACGAATTAATTATAGATTCTTTTATTTTTTTCAGTTTCATACTTCACCGTATACTGTGGCTTATCTGCCTTCGCCCTGTTGGTGGACTTTTTTCAAGCAAATAAATCTTCCTTTCTTCCGGTTTCGGAATATAAAAATATTTATTCTGATTTGTTTTCAGCTTTACGCTTTACGCTTTATTAGCTCTAGATTTTCGTATGCTTCAATAATATCTTGCACAAGTTTATGCCTTACAACATCCGTTTTTGAAAAGAAAACAAATTTAATTCCGTTAATTTCCTGTAAAATATTCTTGGATTCGATAAGGCCGGATATTCTACCATGCGGCAGATCGATCTGGGTTATATCACCCGTGATAACAGCTTTTGAGCTAAATCCTATGCGAGTAAGAAACATTTTCATCTGTTCCGAAGTAGTATTCTGGGCTTCATCAAGTATGATAAATGAGTCGTTAAGTGTTCTTCCCCGCATAAAGGCAAGCGGAGCAACTTCGATTACACCTTGTTGCATGAGATTTGAAACCTTTTCAAATCTCATCATATCGTGAAGAGCATCATAAAGCGGTCTCAAATATGGATCGACCTTTTCAGCAAGATCTCCGGGTAAAAAGCCTAGCGCTTCACCTGCTTCAACTGCTGGACGTGTAAGTATAATTCTGCTCACCAAACCTTTAGAAAGAGCGGAAACCCCCATAGCCATAGCCAGATAAGTCTTGCCTGTACCTGCAGGTCCAACACCAAATACGATATCAAAATTACGCATGGCATCTATATATTCTTTTTGTGCCAGGCTTTTAGGAGTTATTGAATTTTTCTTTGCTGTTATATATATTGTATCAAGAAAAATATCCTTTAGTTTTACACTGTCATCTTTTGAAAGAAGCCTTAAGGCATAATCAAAATCATTCGGGTAAATCGGATACTTTTCCTTAAGCAGGCCATATAGTTGAGTTAATATATTTTTAACAAGTTTTGATACAACTTTATCCCCCTCGATTGAAACAGTGTTTCCCCTTGCATGTATTCTTATAGAAACTGCATCCGCCAATTTTTGGAGATTTGCATTGTTTTCACCAAAAAGTTGTTTTGCAAGATTTATATCAGAAAAAGTAATTTTTATAAGATCATTATCTATATCGGTATTCATATATATAATTTAAAAAGTGCCTTTAGGTTTAATATCATAGTTAAAAATAATTACACTCATGCCCTGTACAATCAAAAGCATGAGCGCTTCATTTCAAGCAAAAAATTAAATATTTCTTTATTTTTTTATTTTACCATGATTGCAAAAATTATTGCAAACAACAAATTGCTGGGTTTGCAGTACCAGTTACAACCAAATCATGCTTGGCTATTCTCTCCTTGTATTGATTATCTTGCAAAATCGCGTCGTAAGATGACAAATAAGAGTTATTCAAAGCTTTCCAAGCATACTTTTATTTTTTTTGCTATATGATTGAGCCAGTTTCAAAACGTCCCACTTTGGCCGATCTCTGCGTTAGGCGAAAATTATAATCCTCGAAATACTCCATGTATTCCTGCGGTTAAAATTTTCACCCGCCTTGACCTTGACCAAACTGAAACGTTTTGAAAGTGGCTCGATTATAATAATTGATAGAGAATGGGCAATGTAGCAAAACTCAATACAATTCCTATACCGACCAATGCAGCAGTAAGTGCGGGAGAGAGTTTGGCCAAAATGGCCAAAGCTCCGGCCGAAACCATAGGCGGCATTCCGGCTTCAAATATTGATACCTGCACGGCTTTTCCTTCAAGTCCTGCAATTTTACATACAAATAATGCGGCTAAAGGAGTTGCAATCAGCTTTAAAAAAAGTCCGATGCCAAGTTGAGAAGTTATTGTTCTGTTTAAGCGCAGAATCAGTTGAAAGCCTACGGCAATCATTACAACAGGTACAAGAGTGGAAGAAAGCACCTTCAATAGATTTGCAAATATTGGCGGGTAAGAAAAAGGCCTGAGAGCAAATGCTAATACCAGAGCAATAAACGGAGGAAACGTGACAATCTTTTTAACCACACTTATCGCGGTTGGCTTGCTCCCTTCAGTTCCATATAAAGCAAGAATCAATGACCCATAAGTAACCAGGGCCGGAAAAGAACCCAATTGATCATATAATACCGCATATGGAATACCCTGATCTCCAAAAAACGCCTTAACCATCGGGATTCCAAGAAAAGAAGTGTTTCCAAGAGGTATCATAAGAAGAAGACAGCCTGTAGTAGCACGGTTCCATTTAAAAAGCTTTGAAATAAGTACTACTGCAACACAGGAAAAAAGCAGCGCTCCCCAGGGCATAAAAGCAGGCACCAATAATGCCTTAGAAAAAACCAGTTCGGGAATATTCAAAAAAACCAGAGCGGGCAAAGATATGTAAATTACAAATAAATTTAAAACGTTTCCTGTTTCAGAGGGAAATGCCGGAATACGCCTTAAGGCCATACCAATCAGCAAATAAGTTATTATTACAATGAAGTTTTCCATAATAATAGGGGCATGCCAGCACATCTGAACCGCAGGAATTTTGGCCTTTTTTCAACGGTGTTAAATTAGCTTTAACTCAAATATCGATTTGGGCTATTCGTTGTTCGCTAAAACAATAAGTTATTTTGCGCCAAATACTTGTTTCAACAAACCAGTCGTCTGCCTCACAGGATCCTTGCGAATTGCGGCTTCTTCTTTTGCAAGATAATAAAAAATACCGTCAATTCCTTTTTCAACGACATGATTATTTAGGTCAGCTTTAACATCCGGCACAAATGGCAAAGTTTTATATTGACCTAACACATTGTCATAAGCCTGAACCGCACCGACTTCCGAAAGACTCTTTTCCACAATGGGGGCCATTTCTTCTTTCAGCGACGGAGACATTTTGCTCTTAAAGTATTTTGTTGCCGAATCTTGCGGACCAGCATAGATAGCTTTTACATCGTCAAACGTCATTTCACTGATTGACTGTAAAAAAAGATCCTTTGCTTTGGGAGTTGCGGTTTCGGCAGCCCTGTTAATCTTCAATTCGAGATCGTCAACCATTGATGACATACCGATTTTATTTAACATTTTTTTTGCTGTATCAAGCTCTGCCGGTAAAGGAATGTGAATTGCAGGATCAGCATTAAATCCATCTACCTTGCCAAGTTGTTTAACAACATTTTCAGAGCCGATGCTGAGCGCTTCTTTAAATGCTTTCCCGATATCTGCCGTGGCTGGTACTTTCGTTGTATTAGTTGTGCTGGTACTGGGAGCTGTTAAAATATCTAACCCTTTTTCCCACCATGAATCACCTGCAATTGAGTATCTTGCAATGAGCATTGAAATAATCAACACCATTAATGAAGTTTTTCTGTAATTTTTCATAGATTACCTCCGTTATTGTTATTTATTAGAGCCAATTTCAAAACGTTTCGGTTTGGTCAAGCTCAAGACGGGTGAAAATTTCAACCACTTGAATACAATGAGTATTTCGAGGATTGAAATTTGAGCCCAACGCAGAGATCGGCCAAAATGGAGCGTTTTGAAACTGGCTCATTAGAAAATGTTTAACATTATCCATAAACCGACGGCAAAAATGATATGAAGAATTAATTGTTCGACCCAGATCGAACTGCCCAGTCGCCGTCCAAATATCCCATGACCGGCTACCGGCAATGCTATAAACAGCATGGAAAGCCATAAAGCAAACACGTAAAATGCTATAGTTGTAATTGCTGCCACATCAATATTAAGTATTTTAGCTATTATAAATAAACCCGCTCCAAAGGAAGCGCTGGTTACTAAATGCACAGCGATTCCGAATAAATAAATCAAAGTTATATCTGGTTTGAGTCCTATAAGGTTTGCGGCAAACTCACCGTCTATTCGAAGCAGGTTCGCACGAATGATACTGGTGCCGTATCCAATTTCAGTGGCGATTCCCATCATAACGCCTGCGGCTACAGCAGCAATAACAACTTCGGTAATTACCATACAATGTTCCTTGTTTAAGATGCATTCATAATCAATGGTTGTCAACTTTAGCCGGTGGCAGTGAAATCATAAATTCCGCTTCCGGCACAACAAGCACACTGTCCGGATCATGTAGTTCTTTAGACGTAACCAGACCGTTATCTAAAGGAAGCGGAAATTCTATATTATTTAAAACTGCCGGATACACTTTGAGTGCCTGATGATTTATTCTGAAACCTTGCGTTTTACCTTCAGGGCCTATAAAGCCCATCATGGGGCCTGTGATATGTAATGCTTCAGCATCGTTGAGTTTTTTTGAAGGAGCAATATCAATCTCAAAACTAAATTCTCCCAGCCAGTAACCGGTTGCGTGGTATCTTCCTTTATAATCTTTACTTACATTGAAAGATATCTTTTCCCAGGCAATACCAATAAAGCGTGTAAGCACAGGTATGATCCCCAGCGAAACGCCACTGTTAAAAAAGTAAACAGCTGCATCACCTGTTTTTGGATCTGAGACGTATGTACGCAAATTCAACTGATAGTAAGATAATTTAATTAATGGAAAAACCGAAAACCGGGCACGCAGGCATTTCATAGCTACAAAAGAAACGTATACCTTATTGTTTTCATCAGATGCCAGCTTCAGAGCTTTAGGCACAAGCGAACGAATGCGAGCCGCAGGTACCAGATAGGAAATATAAAAAACATTATGTAAGTTCATCCTGACGATGGCCATCTTATTTTTTATTATCCTGTATTTGTCCGGGATGGTCAATCAATATTGATTAACCATCGTAACGAGTCGTTTTTTGACTTTTTACTATGGTATCATTATATTAGTAAAATGAAAGCTAATGTTATCACAAGATCAATGAAATTGCCGTTTAATATTGAAAATGTTTTTCAGTTTTTTTGCGATGTGAAAAATCTGCAGCGAATCACACCGCCTGAGCTTAATTTTAAAATACTTACCCCCCGACCTATTGAAATCATAGAAGGAATAACCATTGATTATCAAATGAGCCTTTTTAAAATACCTTTTCTATGGCGTTCAAAAATCACTGTATGGAATCCGCCCTTCGAGTTTGTGGACAGTCAGATTAAAGGGCCGTATAATATTTGGGTGCACACACACAGGTTTCATGGAGATAACAATAATACTACAATAGAAGATAGAGTACTTTACCGGCTTCCGCTATGGCCGATAGGGGAAATGGCTCACTGGCTGGTCAGAGCACAGCTGAATCGTATTTTCGATTACAGACTGAAAACCATTAAGGAAATATTTCTTAAAGAACATAAGTCGTTAAGCGGTAACTCATGAATATACTTGTAACCGGGGCATCGGGTCTTATTGGTTCAGCGCTGATACCCTATCTGATAGACAGGGGAAACAGCGTTTTTAAATTGGAACGGGGTAAAATCCCTTCATCCGGTTTATTCTGGGATCCTGAAAATAATATTATTGAGCTCCCATATAACAGATCTTTTGATGCGGTAATTCATTTGGCCGGGGAAAATGTTGGAGATGGCCGATGGACTGCAAAAAAGAAAGAACGCATTCTATCCAGCCGAATTGACGGAACGGAGCTGATCAGCAAAACCATAGCGGCACTCGAGCCGAAACCGCAGGTAATGCTGTCTGCTTCAGGTATCGGTATCTATAGCGACCAGGGAAACCGGATAATTACTGAGGCTGATTCCCCCGGAAATAGTTTCCTGTCGGATGTATGCTGCAAATGGGAAGCGGCAACAAAACCTGCTCAAAAAGCAGGCATACGTGTTGTGCATATGAGAATAGCCCCTGTTCTGAGTCTGAAAGGCGGAATAATAAAAAAACTATTGCCGGTATTCAAGCTGGGTCTTGGCGCTTCAATGGGACCGGGCACTCAATACTTAAGCTGGATAGTAATCAGCGACCTTTTAGACGCTATCGATTTTATATTGTATAATAATTCTATAGTGGGGCCGGTAAATCTCTGTGCGCCAAATCCTGTGACAAATTATCAACTCACAAAATCACTTGCAAAGGTGGTTAATCGTCCGGCTATATTCAATTTACCAGCTACGGTTTTAAAAATAATGTTTGGCCAAATGGCCAAAGAAGAGGTGCTTTTCAGCAACCGCGCTATACCTGAACGATTGATAAAATCTAATTTTAGATTCGCTTATCCTGAGCTGGAAAAAGGTTTACGCTATATACTTGATGCTAATATTTGAGAGGAAAGCATGAAAGAGATTAACGAATTAAAAGAGTTATTCAATTCACAAAAGCTTGCCGTTCTTGCCACATATAACAAGAACCAACCTCATGGATGTTTAGTCGCCTTTGCCTCTTCCGGCGATTTGAAGCATCTTTTGTTTGCCACAAAACGAAACACTCGTAAATATAACGATATTTATTTAAACACGCGTGTTGCCATGCTGATTGACAACAGATCGAATCGCGAATCGGATTTTGAGCAGGCAGTGGCAGTAACCGCCAAAGGCAGCGCCAGAGAACCGGACAGCAGCCAAAGAGATAAATGGAAAGCGCTATATATATCCAAGCATCCGCAACTGGCGGCTTTTGTAAACAACCCTGATGTAGTGGTGATCAGGATAGATGTTGAAGAATATTGCATTGCCGGTTTTAATTCCACACACTTTATAAAACTATAGCAAGCTCTGAAAAGTCTAAATATTTGTGCTTGATGCCATGAAAAAAACGCTTAACCCAAGTTCGACAACTGTTTTATGAATAACAAATAAAAGCAATATGATAAGAGGAATAAGCTAAAATATTCCTCACTACATTATTGTTTGATAATCAGCTTTTCAGGGGCGTTTTAATTTTTATACCGCTCAAAGGTTGCTGCTTTAAGTTCAAACTTTTGTATATGGCTTGCTGATTGATTGTCGGGATACTACTGTTTCTAATGTTTATTATTGATTCATCTTCAGTTTTAAAACTTGTTGTCACCCTTACATGATTGCTCAATATGTTCCTGATTGTCTTCCAATT
>JAHIFE010000172.1 GCA_018901125.1 Pseudomonadota bacterium
CTTAAAGCGCCATGTTGCCATGGCGCCTCCAAGGAACTCGCTACCCGTTGGCTGGCCTGCCTTACGGGGCGGGCGTCTCACCCGCTGGATTACTGCTACCTTGCCCGGCCGCACTCAAGGTTTGATCCCGATCTCCACGATCTTTCCTTTATTGTATTTCCCATATGGTATTCTTTCCACTGTGACACCTCCGTTTATGATTTTTCCTTAACATTGGTGTACACTTTTTCCAACATACCTCAGTTACTCATATATCCCTGTGAGTGGGTATAAAAATTATCTTGACATTTCCTATGAAATTGATAGGAATATAACCTATGAAATTGTTAGGAATATATCTTGTTTATAATTCAGGACATAATTTGTTTATAATTCAGAGGAAATAACATGGCACAGAGATTACCGTTTAGATCGAAAAAGGTCATAATGCCGGCTATTATTCTATTGATAATTTTTTGCTCTATAGCCGGCGGATATAGCGCTGTTAAATCCGAAAATGCGAGACCTGATATAATCTTGATTGATCTCCCTGCTATTAAGGGCGGCGAACAGATGCCTGCGGTTCAGTTTCTCCACGATAAGCATACGGAAAAACTTGAGGGGAAAAAGGATTGCAGCCTATGCCATCTTAAAGAAAACAACAAGTTAGTATTCAAATACAAACGCATAAAAGACGGCACGACTAAAAACGATATGGCTATCTACCATGATAACTGTATTGCCTGCCATTTGGAAAACAAAAAGGCAAACCGCCCATCAGGCCCCCTTGCCGGAGATTGTCGCTCCTGCCATAACCTTAAATCAAGAAACAATAGTTCGTGGAAGCAGATTGATTTTAATAAATCGCTGCATTTTCGTCATGAATCATCAGTTGATATAAAGCCCTTAAAAAATAAAGATGAAGTTAATTGCAGTGCGTGCCATCATAATTTTGATAAGAAAACAAAAAAAACAGTCTATATAAAAGGTGAAGAAGAAAGCTGCTTTTATTGCCACAAATCGGTAAAAACAAAAAATACTTCTTCGATGCAAACTGCATCACATGCCGCATGTATAAATTGCCATCAGATATTAAAAGAACAGGCAAAGGCTGCGGGACCGGTTGAATGTAAGGCCTGCCATGATAATGCCGAACAGAAGAAGATAAAAACCGTTGAATCAATTTCTCGCATGAAAAGAAATCAGCCCGATACCATCCTTCTGGCCAACTGGGCGAAAGCGCAAAAAATTGATGAGAAAACTATAGGCAAGCAATTAAACCCTGTGCCATTCGATCACAAAGCGCATGAAAGCAAAGCTGAAAATTGCAAATCATGCCACCATGAAAGCCTGAAACCATGCGCTGACTGCCATACGGAGACCGGCAGCAAAGATGGTGGATTTGTGAGGCTGGAGCAGGCGATGCACAACAGCAAATCGGAAAAGAGCTGCATTGGCTGCCACAAGACAGCTCAGCTTGAGAAAAACTGCGCGGGTTGCCATTCGGCCATGCCTGAGAAAACGCTTTCAAATGAAAAATGCATAGCATGTCACAGTATCGACAAAACAATGTTGGGCACTTTTCCTGTAAGCAAAGAAAAACGAGCAGAAATTGCACGCAGGGAATTAAACGTGAAGATGAGCTTTGTTAAAAAAATCCCGGATGAAAAAATCCCTGAAAAAGTTACCATTGGTCTAATAACTGATAAATATGAAGCGGTAACTTTACCTCACCGCAAAATGTTTCGTACTCTTGAATCAAAAATAAATGACAATAAAATCGCAGGATATTTTCATGCCGACAAAACAACACTGTGTGCTTCCTGCCACCATAATAGCCCTGTTTCACTTGAACCACCAAAGTGTGCATCGTGTCACGGTAAAACTTCAAACAGCAGTCAGGATGGCCGACCGGCTCTCAAAGGCGCATATCATGGGCAGTGTATCACATGTCATCAGGTTATGGGTATAAAGGAGCCGGCAGCTACGGATTGTACAAAATGTCATAAAGAAAAAAAAGGTAATTAATATTGCAGATAACACAGATAGAGGTGTGAACATGGGTATATCCCGAAGACAATTCCTTGGCTTTTTAGGCGCAGCAGCAGGAACTACAGCTGTTTCGGTGAAAAAAAGTGAGGCGGCGGCGAATAAAGAATTTAAAGGTTATCCCGGCAGTTTTGGTGTTCTTCACGATACAACACGCTGCATAGGTTGCAGAAAGTGCGAACAAGCCTGTAACAAGGTCAATGAACTGCCATTGCCTAAAATTCCTTTTGATGATCTGAGTGTATTAAATACAAAACGCCGTACACAGCAGGACGCTTATACCGTTGTGAATCGCTTTGTTGAAAATAATGAAGGACAACCCGTCTTTGTTAAGAGCCAGTGTAACCACTGCCTTGAGCCTGCCTGTGCTTCCGCATGCTTTGTGAAGGCATTGAGAAAGGTTAAGACCGGAGCGGTGATCTATGATGCATCTCTTTGCGTCGGATGTCGATATTGCATGATAGCATGTCCTTTCAATATTCCGGCATATGAATACAACAATCCGCTTACACCCCGTATTATGAAATGCACCATGTGTCATCCCAGAATTGAAAAGGGTTTGATTCCGGGATGTGTTGAATCATGCCCGAAAGAAGCTCTGACTTTCGGTCCCAGAGAAAAACTTCTCAAGACTGCCAGGCAAAGAATAGAAAAGTATCCTGACAAGTATATCGATTATATTTATGGAGAAAGTGAAATGGGCGGAACCAGCTGGCTTTATCTGTCCGGCAGGCCGTTTAAGGAAATCGGGATGAGAGAAGATCTTGGCATTCAGCCTGCAGCTACCTTTACTTCCGGGCCGTTGGCTACCGTACCTGTTATTGTGGGCTTATGGCCTGTTCTGCTTACAGGAATATATGCCATATCAAAACGAAAAGAAAAGATCTCGGAAGAAGAACGCATTGAAGCCGTTTCCCGCAGCGTAGCTGTTGCAGGCGAGGTGATGAAAGCTAAACTGGCAGCATTAAAAGACACTATGACAAAAGAGAAAGAAGCTGCGATTAATTTGGAAGTAAGAAGAGCTCTTGAAGAAGCTGCTAAAAAGTCTGAGTCCGAGCAGCAAGCCGAATCTGCAAAGGACGAGCCTTCAGATACATCAAAGGAGGATAAATAGATGTCACAAGAGACCGCTCGTGTTAATGAATCCATTTTTACACCTTTTAATGTAATATCAGGTATTATTATAATTGCGGGACTTATTGTTACGGTTCTTCGATTTACCAAAGGACTTGGAGCAGTCACAAATCTTGACAACAACAATCCATGGGGAATCTGGATAGGGTTTGATCTGCTATGTGGCGTTGCACTTGCCGCAGGCGGCTTTGTAACTTCCGCTGCATGCTATATATTCGGCTTAAAACGATACCACTCTGCGGTGAGACCCGCAATTCTGACCGCATTTCTCGGTTATGCGCTTGTTGTATTGGCTTTGCATTATGATGTGGGTCGGCCGTGGCGCCTGCCATATCCAATATTTATTTCACAGGGAACCACTTCTCTTCTGTTTGAAGTAGCTCTATGTGTTTTTCTGTATCTTTCGGTGCTATTTATCGAATACAGTCCGGCAGCCCTTGAATGGCTGGGTCTGAAAAAAATCCGGAGTATGATTGTAAAGTTAACGCTTGTTTTGACTATTTTCGGCGTGATTCTTTCCACATTACATCAATCTTCTCTTGGTGCGCTCTTTATGATCGCACCATCCAAGCTTCACCCGCTGTGGTATTCAAACTATCTGATGGTATACTTTTTTGTATCAAG
The DNA here is from genome assembly GCA_018901125.1 of Pseudomonadota bacterium. GTDB lineage: Bacteria > Desulfobacterota > Desulfobacteria > Desulfobacterales > RPRI01 > RPRI01. The sequence continues at coordinate 3,787 of JAHIFE010000172.1, forward strand.
TATTTTTGCCGGATTGTCCATGGTAATTTTTGAGGGAACTCTTGCGCATCGCTATTTTCACCACAAGATGGATGAAACCCATCTGAAAGAAAGCAAAGATGTTGCTTTTGGATTTGGGAAAGCAGCATCTTTTGTGATGATGGGATATGTTGGAATAAAATTAATCGGCATATCCATAGATAATAACTGGCACTATCTTACTACAGGTTGGGGCGTCTGGTATTTATTTGAACTTATCGGTTTTGTAGCTTTACCGGCTTTTATTTATGCCATAGCTGTTCGTGAAAAAAATCTGCGCCTTGTGCAATCGGCTTCTTTAATTTCAATTATTGGGGTTGTTTTGAACCGGTTTAATATTTCTCTGGTTGCATTCAATTGGCAGCTACCTTCCGCCGAGCGATACTTTCCTAGTTGGTCCGAAATCGTAATCTCGCTTTTTGTTGTAACTCTCGGCATAGTTGTTTACCGGTTTATTGTAACACGGATGCCCATTTTCTATGAGCACCCTGATTATCAACATGATAACTAGAGCGAAAGGCTGTAATTAGATGGATACAATATTTTATACGCTGCAGGATTTTATGATTCACTCAAAGAGTATCACATACATTCTGATAGGAGGAATCCTTATCGGTTTGATGCTGTTTTGGCTTTTCTTAACCGGAAGAGATGAAAAAAAGCGCACTTTTTAAGTATGTAAAAGGATAGATAACGGAGGCATTTATGTACAAATTTCTAACCGGACCCATGTTCTGGTTGTCCTTATCCATTTGTCTGATCGGCATGATTGTAAAATTTGTGCTGTATTTTAAGGGATTGAACTGGCAGCTTGATCGTGTGGCATATAAGGCATATCCTTCTTTGGGCTTTAAAGGCGCGGCAAACTCGATATTTAAATGGCTCATACCTTTTGGAACACATGGTTGGCGTAAGCAACCATTTATGACGTTGATATTTTTCGGGTTTCACATAGGAGCCGTAATTGTTCCCTTATTCCTGCTGGCACACAATATCTTTTTAAAAGAAAAAATCGGTATATCTTTGATTACCATCAATCCTGCGCTTGCCGATGTTTTATCATGGTCTGTTATTATTAGTGTTTTTTTTCTTATCCTGAGAAGAATTTCTTTGCCTGAAGTAAGAATTTTAACAACGGCATACGATTACTTTATTCTGCTTATTTCTGTTGCACCTTTTGTTACAGGTCTTATTGCCAGATACGAAATCGGAAATTATTCCCTCTGGCTAACAATACACATTTTATGCGGTGAGGTGCTTTTGATTGCCATTCCTTTTACAAAACTTTCGCATATAGTTCTTTTCTTTGCTTCAAGGGCTCAGTTGGGGATGGATTATGCGATAAAACGTGGAGGAACTAAAGGAAAAGGCATGGTATGGTAGAAGATAAATGAGGCATCGGGACTTAACATTTAAGGAGAAATAAGACATGCCCGAAGGAATATTTTGCAACAAAAAGCCTATTGAAAATGAAGAAGATCTTAAGGCGCTTCTTAATGACACCGGCGGGAAAAGATATTACGAGGAGATGAAGTCGTTAGAGGTTAACAGCGATCTTCTATGGAAAACGATTCAAAATACACTTAAATCCAGAACAAAGACATGGCTTGATATATGTGCTCATTGCGGTATGTGTGCAGACAGTTGTTTTCTTTACCTTATTAATGATCGTGATCCCAAACAGGTTCCTGCATATAAAATTCAATCCACTCTGGGTGAAATCGTTAAGCGAAAAGGCAAGGTGGACAATGAATTCATGCATATGGTTATGGAAACTGCCTGGGCCAAGTGCACCTGCTGCAACCGTTGCGGCATGTATTGTCCGCATGGCATCGATATGGGCGTTATGTTCGGTTATCTCAGAGGTTTGTGCTACCAGCAGGGATTTGTACCCTGGGAATTGAAAATCGGTGCGGGCATGCATCGGGTTTACCGTGCACAGATGGATGTAACCGATGATGATTTTGTCGAAACATTCAAATGGATGGTGGAAGAAAATGAGGAAGACTACCCGGGCCTTACGGTTTCTGTAGATAAAGAAGACGCTGATATTTTATACACGGTGAATGCGAGAGAAGTGAAACACTATCCTGAAGACCTTGCAGAGGCTGCGATTCTTTTTCATTTGGCGGGAGAAAACTGGACAGTTCCTTCAAGCGGATGGGAACAGACAAGCCTGGCCATGTTTGCCGGAGACTGGGCGGCTTGCAAGATGCAGGTTGAAAGTGTTTATGCTGCCATGGAAAGATTAAAGCCAAAAAGGATGATTGGAACGGAATGTGGCCATGCACACAGAGCGACTGTAATAGAAGGCCCATACTGGGCCGGGAGAAGCAATGGAAAACCGCCTGTTGAATCAATACATTATGTTGAATGGCTTGCGGAAGCATTAAGAAAAGGCAAGCTCAAAATTGATCCGGCAAAACGCATAAAGAAAAAAGTCACGCTTCAGGACTCATGTAATTATATCCGAAACAACGGATTAAAAGAAATTACACGTGAAATCATCAGCTATATAGTGGAACCCGGATATTTTATAGAGATGACCCCGAACAAAGAACATAATTTTTGTTGCGGAGGAGGAGGCGGGTTTAATGGGATAGGGATATTCAGGCCTCAACGAAACAAAGCGCTAATTACCAAAAGAGACCAACTTATAAACAGCGGTGCCGAACTTGTTATAGCACCGTGTCACAACTGCTGGGATGCAATCCGGGATCTTGAAGAAGAATATAAAATCGGCATTAAATGGTCATTTTTAAAACCGTTAGTTGTCAGCATGGTCGAAATTCCAGAGCACCTGAAACCCAAAGAATAGGATGTCGGTGATTTTTAGGGACATCCAAAAAACCAATGATGATGAGGTGAATCATGTTTAAAAAGATTCTATTTGCCACATCCGCAACTGAAGCAAGCGATCACGCTGCACGAGTGGCATTCAATATGGCGCAGACATATGATGCAAATATATGTATTTTTCATGTTCTGGGGGTTCCAACTCGTGGTTTCAGCCAAATTGTAATGGACGTTAAAACTAAAGAAAAAGTAGTAATCGATGATGAATACATAGCCTGGGTTAAAGAAGAAATTAAAGTTTATTACTCCAAGCAGCTCGAAAAGGCAAAATCATATGATATTAAAGTCGCCATAGGGTTTCCTCATCGTGAAATATTGAGAGAAGCCAGAAATTATTCTCCTGATTTAATAGTCCTTGGAGGCAGTACAGGCGATGATGAAGATTCAGTTTATAAAAAAAGTATAGTTGGATCTACACTTCAAAGAGTCGCAAAAGTTGCGCCATGCCCTCTTCTTGTTGTAACCCGTCCCGCTGCATCTTTTTGGGGTGGAATATCCAATGTGGTTTTCGGTACGGATTTTTCCAAAGCATCCGATGCTGCCTTTAGATTTGCGGTCAACCTGGCAAAGAATCTTGGCTGTGAGCTTCATATATTTCATGCACTCGATATAAGTAATATGCATATGGGAAGATTACTTACACAAGATGAAATAGAATCTCAAATAAGAGAATCATTAAGACGCATACGAGGCCGCTATATTGATAAAATGGATGAGATCAAGGAGTACTCTTTTGATGTCTGGGAAGGCTTACCCTATATTGAAATCGTTAAATACGCGCGGGAAAAGCATGCAGATCTTATTGTCATGGCGCATCATACACAAAAAACATCAAATGAAGATGCAAGGCTTGGAAGCAATATCGAACAGGTGATTGTCAGGGCCGGTTGCCCGGTCATCAGCATTAACAAATAAAACTTAACAGCAAAAAGAGAGGATTAAATGAAGAAAATACTTATTGTTGATGATGACCCTAATATTATTGATTACCTTACCACGCTTTTTGAAGACAATGGCTTTGCTACATTTGCAGCTCACAATGTTAAAGAAGCGCTGGATATATGCAAAAGAGAAATACCGGATCTTATAACTCTGGATCTGGAGATGCCTGAAGAGTGGGGACCCCGTTTCTACAGAAAAATATCACAGGAAAAAAATCTGAAAAATATCCCTGTGATTGTTATCAGTGGTTTATCCGGCAGCAGCCACGCAATCGCCAAAGCAATTGCGTGCTTGCAAAAACCATTTGATAGGGATGAGCTGTTAAAAATCGTTAAAGAAAATCTTAAATGAAACAACTTTTTCGCAAAATAATATAAAAATAACAGTATGGCCAACGAAATATTGATCATAGATAAAGACATCAGTCATGCTAACGCTCTGGGAGTATACCTTAAGCGCAAGAAGATGAATATTTATACGGCAAAAAACAGCGATGAAATTTTAAAGCTGTTTGACAGGATAAACATAAAAATCGTACTGGCCGATCCCTCCAGCTTTCATACCGATTTTATCAGTATTCTCAAAAAGGTAAAAAAATTTCATCCTGAAGTTCAAATCATTATTATGGCAGCACCCGAAGAATTTGATTACACAATGGCCCAGCTTAAAGACGAAGCGATTCATTACATGCTTAAGCCGGTAAAAAGTGCTGCGCTTGATATGGCTCTTAAACAGGCAAAGACCTGGGTTACTGTAAACAATAAGCTTTTACGCTATGAAAAAAAAATACATATTCTTCAACAAACCCAAAATCTTTTTCAGCAGCTTTTTGATGAAATTCCCTGCTATATTTCAGTCCAGAACAAGGATTTTCGCCTTACTGCAACAAATAAGATGTTTAAGCGCGATTTTGGTGACGAAATAGGGTCCCACTGCTATCAAATTTATAAACACAGGGGAACGCCTTGTGAAAAATGCCCGGTTTCAGATACATTCGAAGACGGTTTATCTCACTCAACCGAAGAAGTGGTTACATCGAAATCAGGAAAGCAGTGCAATGTTATTACGTGGACGGCTCCAGTTAAGGATTCTCGCGGACAAATATCACAAGTTATCGAAATATCTACAAATATCACTCAGATCAGACAGTTGCAGGATCATTTGATATCACTCGGCCTGATGATAGGCTCCATGTCTCATGGCATAAAGGGAATGCTCACTGCCTTAGACGGCGGTATTTATAAGCTTGAAACCGGACTTGCAAATAAGGATGTGAAAAGAACCGGTCGTGCATCAGAGCAGATTAAACAGATGGCCGGTAGAATCCGAAAAATGGTTCTTGAAATACTATATTATGCAAAATCAAGAGAACTTATATATGAAACCGTCCAGATTGAGAAAATGGCCCAAAAAGCTGCTGAAGATGCAATGGCTATAGCAATAAAAAAAGGTACCCGTCTTAAATTGGATATTGCGCCCTCATTGGGGACCATTCAGGTTGATCCTAACTGGATTCATGCCACTCTTGTTAATTTTCTTGAAAATGCTATAGATGCCTGTATATATGATCGCAGCAAAAAAAAGCATTTAGTTAAATTTGATGTATTTGAAAAATCACCTGACCAGATATGCTTTATCATTAAGGATAATGGCATGGGAATGGATCAGGAAACCAAAGAAAAAATGTTTACGCTCTTTTTTACTTCAAAAGGCTCTCAGGGAACCGGTTTGGGATTGTTTATCGCTAATCGTGTTATCTGCCAGCATGGCGGTCTTATCGAAGTTGACTCCGAACCCGGCAAAGGTTCGTGCTTTAAGATTACACTGCCAAGAAAGAAGCCTGACCTGTTTCCCATAGTTTCTTTTCCATAAAAAGAAGTGATAAAAAGAAAGCACCACTTGATAATCCATAAAGGAAACGAAAGAAATTTATTGATACAAACACCCTGAACGCCTCTTTTTTATAACAATACTTTTATCCAACAGAAACCATTGCGTAAAATCCGTATCTAAAGTGATGCTGAGGTATCGGAGCTGCGCTTACATATCTTATGCTTGAAATAATAACAATCTTGAATAGGATACCGCAATTTGACAAGTATTGAACTTATAAAAAGCAGTTTATTAAAAGAGCATATAGTTTTAAAATTATCGGATAACTATAAGATGAGATTAACAACAAAGAGCAGATATGGTACACGCCTTATTATAGACCTTGCAATTTATGCCAAGGAATATCCTGTTCCCTTGAGTGATATAGCCAAGCGCCAGAATATTTCTTTAAAATACCTTGAACATTTGATAAAAAAGCTAAAAGATGCCGGATTAATAAAAAGCCGGAGAGGACCTTTCGGCGGGCATATGCTGAAGAAGTCCCCCGATAAAATTACTGTTGGTGATATTGTTCGAACACTAGAGGGAACAACTGCTATCACAGACTGTGCCGAAACGGAAGACAAGCTTTGCGGTGTGTGCAACAGGGCTGGAGATTGTCTCTCAAGATGGGTCTGGATTGAAGCCAGCAGGGCTATTTTTAAACGGCTTGATGAGATTACTATCGGAAGCTTAATGTCAGGCAAAAAAAAGCAGATAGATGAAGCAAGGCAATACAGGGAGAAACTTAAAAAGAATAAAAAATGAATGGCTTGTACAATTTATCGTCAGATAAGGTTTTACTGAATACAAGAAACAAAATATCCCGTTAGAAATGAGTTTTCTAACGGGATTTAAATTACAAACAAATATTATTAATATCTTGCAAATCTGATAGATTTTCCTGCAAATGGACTAGGATCTAATCCATTGATTAATGATATTTGTATCATTGGTATATCAGCATTAGGATACATCATTTTCAAAGGAATGAATAATCCATGGTCAAATCCTCTTTCTTTGTCTATCTTTGATACAATGCCCCTTTCTTCCAATATTTTTTTTACTCTTTCTGCAAGTTTAGGATTCCCTGGAGCAGGATATTTCAATTCATATGCTCTATCGGGAAATCCATAATAGTCATAGAATAATGAAGGTGATTCATTACCGGTTATAGTCGGAAGCGATTCTTCCCAATGGGCGCTTATTACAATTACGGCATTTGGTTTATTAAGTTGTTGAGATAGTTTTTTCATGAAATCGATCATTTTGTCATGACTATGATCGCCAAGAATTGGTAATGGCCCACCTCAATGTGAAATATAGATTATACTCCCAACCTTCTTGCTTGAATCAGTTTCCATATTAATCTCCGATACGGGGCATTATATTTCAAATTACAGGTACTTTTATGGGAAAGGAGTCCGTCTGATGTGGCAAATAAATTTCTATAACCCGCCGTTCCGGCAAAAAATAAAACCGATCAATCCCTATGTTACATTTTCTGTGGGATCAAAAGCGTAGTGATGTTCCAGTTCAAAAGCAAGCGAGCGGCCGAGACCGTCTAAATCGGGGAAAAGGGTGGCATATGTGATGTTCATTCTGTAAAGCTCGTTGAGGCCGCTTTTTCTTAGTTTTGGCCCATGAAGGACTAATTTTACAATCACTCCTTCTTTATTTGAAAGAATTTCATCTATCGGCCTAGTAATATCGTAAGGAAAGGCGAAAGTACCGGATTGAGCGATAACACGCCGGTTTTTAAAATACGGCTCTCCTATCGCAATGACATCATTTTCATAAATATTTTCAGCATTAAGCACCTCTTCAGGGCTTGGCGGCCTCTGGACTGACTTAAAATGCGGTCCGTAAGCAAATGTGCCAAGCTTAGGGGCGTTGATTGCCCAGACAGCAGCATCTGAAACACTTGATTCGAGAGCAAAAAATGCGGCTACATACGGAGACCATGTAAGATCCAGAAGACGAGTTGGCGCACCATGATGTCTCATTAATGCCATCCACTGCGGTGTATCTCCTACTTCGGGAACCTTGTCCAAAAAGTGAATCGCCTTACGCTGAAAAATCCATATCAACCTGTGTTCCTGGCCTTTCCAGTGTTGAGATGCTACCCGTCTGTTTCGGAGTTCCCGGCTAATCATCGGCCACAATTGCCATGAGGCATCTTTCTGTCCGCGAAATGCCCAGTTTCTTACAGGATCTGCAGAAACAATTTTTATAAAATCTTCCCAAGTATCAACATCTTTTACTACAAGATGCAAACCCTGTTTGATATCATTATTCCGTAATGATCCGTGTTGTATCAAACCGATAACCTTTATTTTATATTAAGTTAAACATACAAGATTTTGTAATTATTATGCATTTTGCTGTTAAAACCAGCTTGAAACAATTCAGGACATTCCATTGCCCTTAATCTATTTATCTTCGAATTTTTACAACCTTTCTATATAATACTACCCCTCCCTTATCCCTATTACTAATCACGCTCACGATATTAAGGCGTTTTTGCGCAAACAACTGAATACATTCAGGGTATAGTTCCCATTCAAGAGCAAGCCCCTTTTTTTTAATTGAATCGATAGTATCATCTTCTTCGATCGCAAATGCCCTCTGTCCTATGATAGGTCCTGAATCTTCACCGTAATCAATAAAATGAACTGTACAACCGCCTACTTTTGCACCGTAACGGAATGTATCACCGTACCCGTCAACACCCGGAAAAGCAGGTAGCAAAGCAGGATGTATGTTCATTATACGCGGATTCTTTGAGTCCGTATTTACCCTGTCGATAAAATATGGTGTTAAATTTCTCATAAAACCTGCAAGAACAAGAAGATCAAAAGGACAGGGCTTCATTTTTTCAAGAAACATAGCTTCTGCAATTGCCCTGGTATAAACAAAAGTTTTTATCTTTTGCATATGAGCATCTTCCGGAAAGATAGGCAATTTGGAACAAACGTCCTTTTCATCAAAATCGTCAGGCAGTTTCATATTGTCCGGATCTTTATTAAATTTTCTGATAATGGAAGCGTAATCTACAACAAATGAGGGAATATTGTGCTTTGCGGCCTTTTCAAGACCACTTGCTCCAAAATTATCTGACCCCACAAAAACTATTTTCCCATCTATCTTTCCCTGCTCGCAGGAATCAATAATAGCTTGCAGGTTGGTTCCGCTTCCTGATATTAAAGCACCTATACGGATTATGTTTCCCATCTGAGAGTCTCCATTGCAAATATTACAACAACAATTATAAAAACTAAGTGAAATATTATTTCAAAATGACACTGTTGACAAGAGCAAAGCATAGAAGTATAGTTTATTAAATTTTAATTTTTTAATAAAAGAAAGGAAATATATCATGGCGGAAGGTATTCTTGAAATCAGCGATGACAGTTTTGAGGCGGAAGTCATAAATTCAGATAAACCGGTGCTGGTTGATTTTTGGGCTCCCTGGTGCGGCCCTTGTAAAGCAATCGGACCAATAGTTGAAGAGCTTGCCACAGAATTTGGCGATAAAATCAAATTCGCAAAATGCAATATTGACAACAATCCTGTCTCCCCCGCAAAATTTGGGATAAAAGCAATACCAACCCTTATTTTCTTTAAACAGGGAAAAATTGTTGATCAAATTACCGGCATGACGGCCAAGTCCAAGCTTGAAAAAACCATAAACAGCATTCTATAACAGTAAATACAATTATGGAAAAAGTTGACTATGATCTTGTAATAATAGGCGGGGGACCTGCCGGACTAACAGCAGGAATTTATGCCGCTCGTGCTAAACTCAATGTTGTCCTTTTTGAAAAACTTGTACCGGGCGGTCAGATAATAATTACCGACTGGATAGAAAATTACCCGGGCTTTCCTGATGGAATAAGCGGAACAGATCTTGTCGATAAGATGGTAGAACAGGCTAAGCGGCTTGGTCTTAAAATAGAAAGCAATGAAGTAATTTCACTTGATGTTTCCCAACAGGTCAAAAAAATAATTCTGGACAATGGAGAAGTCAAATCCCATGCCGTGATAATAGCTGCAGGAGCTCATCCTAGAAAGCTTAACGTCCCGGGTGAAGATCTTTTCTATGGAAGGGGAATCTCTTCCTGCGCCACTTGCGACGGACCGTTTTACAGAAATAAAACGATAGCGGCTGTTGGAGGCGGAGACACTGCTGTACAGGAAAGTATATTTCTTACAAAATTCGCTGCAAAAGTATATCTTATTCATAGAAGAGACAGTTTGAGAGCAACAAAAATTTTGCAGGAACGGGCATTCGCAAATGACAGGATAGAATTTATATGGGATTCTGTTGTAACCGGCATTCACGGCTCAGTTGGTCTTGAAAAAATTGTTGTACAAAATCTGAAAACAAAAGAGACTAAAGAGCTTGCTGTTGACGGATGCTTTGTGTGGGTCGGGATTCTCCCCAATACCGATTTTATCAATAAAGCCATAGAACTAGATGAGCATGGATTCATAATAGCAAATGATAGAATGGAAACCTCGGTTCCGGGTGTATTCGCAGCTGGCGACGGGCGAAAAACTCCTTTACGCCAGGTTGCAACTGCTGTGGGAGACGCTGCAATAGCCGCATTTTCTGCGGAACAATATATTGAAAGTATTAAAAAGTGAATAATAAAATCAAACGTATAATTTTACTTTTTTGTGTTATAGCTTTTGCTTGCCAGGGATGCGCAGCTCTTGATGCCAAGAAAGAGAAATCTGCCGAGGAGTATGCAAATGAAGGTATAATTAATTATCAGGATAAAGAGTACAAACGAGCAATTGAGTCTTTTCAAAAAATAAAAGACTGGTATCCATTCAGTAAATATTTGGTTCTTGCAGATCTTAAAATAGCAGATTCACACTACAAGTTAAAACGATATAATGAGGCAGTTGCAGCATATGATGAATTTGAGAAACTGCATCCTGCCAACGAATCAGTGCCATATGCAATTTTTCAGACAGGGTTATGTTATTTTGAACAGGTCGACACTTTCGACAGACAACAGGCAACGGCACGAAAAGCCATTGAAACATTTATGCGTCTGAATAAACTATTCCCGAAAAATACATATGTACTTGAAACCAGTGAATATATAAATACATGTTATAAAAGTCTTGCAGAATCAGAATTTGGAATCGGTATTTATTATTATAAAACAAAACATTATAAGGCTGCTCTTTATCGTTTTAATAATGTCATTACCAAATATCCCGACATAGGAGTTCACCATCAAGCTATTGTCTATATCGCCAAGTGTGAAACTGCCATAACAAAATAAAAAAAACACTTTACACTCATCTGGTTTTGGTGTATCAGCGCATATCCTGTTTTATAATTGGATACCAAATTAAACAACATGGAATGAGAAATAATAAAATTTTATAGTCTTCAAGGAGAAATAAGTAATGTCCAGAATGTGTGAAATATGCGGGAAAAAACCTATGGTTGGTAAAAATGTCAGTCATGCTCATAATGTAACATGTCGCAGGTTTAATCCTAATCTTCAGAACGTAAGGGCAATTCGTAACGGACAGATTAAAAAAATAGTGGTCTGCACCAGTTGCATAAAATCAGGGCTTGTGGTTAAAGCTCCGTAATATGAGACTTTTTCTATTCGTTAATTCGCTTTGCATCAATAACGAGTTTTATTTTCTTCATATCAAGTAATATCTTTTTTAAATGATCGGTGTCTTTAATGGTAAGCGTAAAGAAGCTGTCAACGGTCTTATTTTCTTTTGTAATGGTATTTGCGCTTAATATGTTGGAAGAGTTTTTGCTTATGTTTGAAGCAATATCTGCAAGAAGGCCCACCCTGTCATGAGCAATGATATGGATTTTAACCGGATACAAATCGGATGAACCAACATTCCACTCAACATCTATCTGCCTTTCGGGATTCATCTCCAGGGCGTTAGGACAGATAGTTCTGTGTACGGTAACTCCGTAGCCTTGAGTAATATATCCTGTTATTGGATCACCTGGTACCGGCTGGCAGCATTTTCCGAATTTGATTAAAATATCATCAAATCCCTTGACAACAACGCCGGATACTTGTTTTTTCTTTTTAACCCGGCCTATTAATTTATCTAATATTGATTCATCATTTTCTGCTTCCGGCTTGGTTACAAATTTCCTCACGATCTGGATAGGGGTTGTTTTTCCGTAACCTACACTTGCAATCATATCATCAAGAGTCTTAAACCCAAGTTGATCCACAACCTTTCCCATCTCTTCTGTTTTCATAAGAGCGACAAAGTTCAAACGCTCCTTCCTAAAAGCCTTTTCGCATATTTCACGGCCAAGTGTTATGCTGCGATCTTTTTCCTGGGTTTTAATCCATTGCCTTATTCTTCCCCTTGCTTTTACCGTCTTTACGAATTTAAGCCAGTCCTTGCTCGGGTTATGACCCTTTGATGTTATTATATCAACAATATTACCTGTTTGAAGTTCATAGCTTAACGGAACCATTCGCCCGTTTACTTTTGCTCCTGAACACTGATTTCCGATTTCGGTATGTATGATATAGGCGAAATCAACGGGGGTTGCGCCTTTGGGAAGAGATTTAATAGCTCCTTTAGGGGTAAACACATAAACTTCATCAGGATAAAGATCTATTCGTACATTTTCTAAAAATTCAACAGGATCCTTGGTTTCCTTCTGGTTATCAACAAGGTTTTGTATCCATGAAAATTTTTTACTTATGTTTTCATCAATACGTTTTCCCTCTTTGTAACTCCAATGCGCTGCAATGCCGGACCTGGCAATTCCGTCCATTTCCCAGGTCCTGATCTGTATCTCAATACGCTCACCTATCGGGCCTATAACGGTTGTATGCAAAGACTGGTACATATTCGGTTTTGGAAAACCGATATAGTCTTTAAACTTATGCGCTATGGGTTTCCATAATGCATGCACAAGCCCCAATGCTTCGTAACATTGTGGCACAGTATCCAAAATTATCCTGAATGCAATGATATCATAAATCTGATCAAATGTGAGGTCCTGATTAACCATCTTCTGGTATATGCTGTAGTAATTTTTGTATCTTCCCAAAACCTCACATTTCAACTGGTTCTCATCCATTTTTTTCCGGATGTAGTCTTTAACGGTTTCAACATACTTTTCACGGTCTTCCTTATCTTTACTGACCAGATTTTGTATGTTTGAAGATTCATCCGGGAAAATATTCATAAATGCAATATTTTCAAGTTCCTGCTTTATCCAGTAAATCCCAAGACGAGCCGCAATCGGAGTGTAAATATCCAGTGTTTCCTGAGCTATTTTTTTTCTTTTTTCTTCAGTTTGATATTGAAGTGTTCTCATATTGTGGAGACGATCGGCAAGTTTTATCAGAACTACCCTTATATCATCAGCCATAGCAAGAAGCATTTTTCTTATACTCTCAGCTTCGCGAACATGCGAATCGCTAAACGGAATTTTACTGAGTTTTGTTACCCCGGAAACAATATGTAAGACTTCTTCTCCGAAAATCTCTCCTATTTCTTCACTGGTTGCATGTGTATCTTCAATAACATCGTGCAGTAATCCTGCGGCAATACTGATAACATCAAGTTTCATATCAGCAAGAATCCCTGCCACCTCGAGAGGATGTGACAGATAAGGCTCTCCTGACAAACGCACCTGACCATCGTGAACTCTTGCTGAATAAACATAGGCACGGTCTAGTATATCAAGATCAGCATCAGGATTATGCTCGGTAATCTTATCAATTATATCCGTAATTCTGATCATCTGTATGCCTATTCTGATATTAAGCTCTTATTAATTATTTTATCAATTCAAGCGTTGCAACAGCTTCATCAGAACCTTCAAATTTAGGATCGAGTTCTAACGCTTTTTTTAGCTCAATTTTTGCAAGATCGGGATTTCCATTTTTATAGTAGGCCATTCCAAGATGATATTTCACAAGAGGTTGATCGACAATCTTTTCATTTGCATCTTTTAAGTAAGAAACTGCTCTGCTAAAAATATTCTTTTTATAATAAATCCATCCGAGTGTATCGGAAATATGGGGATCATCCGGAACAAGTTCTTTGGCCTTTTGTGCCAGATTCAACGCCTGATCAATATTTTCATCTTTTTTTGCATAAATACATGCCAGATTATTTGCAGCAAGTGCAGAATCGGGGTTTATTTTCAACACTTTAAGATAGTGATCTTTCGCTTCATCATATTTCTTCTCATTCTCATAAATCATACCAAGAGCAATATGGGCATTGATAGAATCGGGTTCCTTTTTTATTATTTCCTCGTAAGAACTTTTTGCTTTATCCATTGTTTTATGGCGCAAATAAAAATTGGCAAGCGCAATATTAAGCGCTGGTATATCAGGACCAAGCTCTATCGCCTTTTTGAAATTATTTTCAGCACTTGCCATATCTTTTTCAACTTCATAAAGGGTGCCTATGATGTTATACAAAAAAGGATTTTGGGGAGAAATTTTGATCTGCTCTTCAACTCTGTCAAAAGCTTTCTTATGATCTTTGTTATTCATATATACAGCAACAATAAGCTGTATAGGCTCATTATAATTTGGTTGCAGCTTCAGAGCTTTTTCAAAATTCTCCAAAGCCTCTTTTTCTTTCTTCTGTATCAGCAACAACCGTCCCATCTGAGTGTAACCGACAGGGTTATTGGGCGCCACTTTAATCAGGTCTTCAAAGCTCTTTGAAGCTTCCGGAATATTTTTCTGCGAAAGATAAGAACTACCCATAATCAGATAAGATTTGGGATTTCCGGGTTGTTCTTTTAATACTTCCTTTGCTTCATTAATAGCCTCGCCGTAAGCTCCTTCTCTCATATATATATTGGCCAGAAGAAATCTTGGTTCAGACCATTTAGGATTTAGTTTTATTGCCTCTGAAAGGGCTGTTTTTGCCTGCTGGATCTCTTTGCTGCCATAATGAGCCATACCAAGATAATAATAACCCATAGGAACTTTCGGATTATCTTTCAAAAAAGACTGCAAGATATTTTGCGCTTCAGTAAATTTATTCTCGGCAAGATAGAGTCTTCCCTTTAAAAGAAGACCTTCATAGCTTTTAGGATTGATCTTTATAATTTTTTCTGTTTCCTTTAAGCCCTCATCATACTTCCTGTTATCTATGTAAAAATTTGCAAGGCGCACCAATGCTTTAATATCTTGAGTATTAATGTCAACAGCTTCTTTAAAGACAGCTTCCGCCTTTTCTTTTTTATCCCATGCAAGGTAAAACTCACCAAGGCGCAAACGGACAGAAACGTCCTTTGGGGATAATTCAGTGTTTTTTAAGAACTGTTTTTCTGCTTCCTCAGGCCTGTTTGTGACAAAATAAAAATTCCCCAATGCCGTGTAGGCTCTTATATCCTTTGGATAAACCTTAACTACATTCAAATATTCTCGCTCAGCATCATCCATTTTACCGGTACGTAAATAAAACTGTGCAAGAGCAAATCGTGCTCCAATACTTTTTTCATTGGACTTTACGGCAGAAATCAACATTTCTTCCGCTTTTGGAATATCTTTTTTCATTATATAGAGATTGGCAAGATGCAGATAAGCCTCCACCTTCATCTCTCCTTCAGTGGCTTTGTGGGCTTCAGCAATCGCACTATCAAGATTCTTCTCGGAAACATATATTCCGCTTAAAAGCAGATGCGCTAAAGAATTTTTCGTATCTTTTGAAAGGACAATATCCACATGCTCTCTTGCTTTTTCAGGTTTCCCTGATAGAAGATAAATAGTACTCAGCTGGTTATGAGCATCTATCATACTAGGATCTATCTCAACAGTCTTTAAAAACTCAGAATAGGCATCTTTAAATAACGCTGTCTTTATATACGACAGCCCAAGTTGATAATGAGCTTTCGGGTCCTTAGGGTCAATCTTAACGACATTCCTATATTCAAGTATCGCTTCGCGGAATTTATTTTCAGAAAAATATTTTTCAGCTTTTGCAAAGTGTCTCTCTTTTTTTGCTTCTTTCGAGCAGCCCGCACTGATTAAAAAAAAGGAACTAACAAGGAATAAAGATATGATAATCCACAAGCGTTTTCTGAAATAATGCATTTTCCGTCTCCTCATATTTTGTAAAGGTTCAATTTCCCCTTAATACATCAATCATTGAAAAAATTTTCCCTTTTGCGCCTTCATTTATTCTGCCGTTTAAATAAACGATAGCGTCAAGTGTTCCTGCTACATATACATCACGGCCGTTTACATTATGTGTGAATTCGAATTTGACCGTTTTATCCCCGGAAACAAGCGTATAAGTATGCCATCCATGCCCTTTAAGATATTTTTCAGGAATACCCCATATGTTGCTTTGATTTTCAGGATCTCTTTCCATAATTACCTGCTCATCTGTAAAAGATATTCCCAGCTTGTTGAAATAACTGATCATAGCTTTTGCAGTACCACTCGTGTCAGCTTTTCCTTTTTGGTGACTCTCTTTGATAATAAGAGTATATCCTTTAAATAAATCGGGAAATGTTTTTGAAGCATATTCCATCATTGCCTGAAAACCTACTATCTGTTTTGCCATGTTTGGCGCAATTACTGCACAAATTCCTGATGATAAAATTGAATCTTCTAGCTTCTTTCTGTCACCACCGGTTGTTCCCATTACAAAAGGAAGAGAATTATTACAGAAAAATTCCGCATTACTGTTTACTGCTAAAGGATGGGTATAATCTACACTTATAAAGCTATTTTCTTTTATCTTTAATGTCTTTACAGTCTCGTTTCTTTCCTTTGGATTAATAAGGCGGAGGCAAACGGAAGCAATGTTATATTCTTTTTCCAAAATTTCAGGCCCGGTAAGTGATAGCGGAATAAGTTCAAATCTGTCGTCATTTAAAACATGCTTTGCAATATTTGAAGCCATATTGCCCGGCATTCCATTAACCATAACTTTTATCCTATCCATATATTCCTCTACCCCTTACCATAGGCATGTTGACGGACTTGTTGCGAGTCAGTCATATTGTTTTTGCTTATAATATATTGTCAATCAAGGATTTTATACCGGGAAATTCTTTTTCGTCAAGTAATTTAAAATTTTCTTTAAGACTTATCAATGCTGCAGGAATATATTTTTCAAAGAAAGTTTTTCCTTTGATCTTACTTAGAAATCCAAAAGCTCCGAGTATCTGTAAATTTCGTGTTAATGAGCAGTATTTAAAGCAATTATAAAAATTGTTTTTATTTATTCCGGAGATTGCAGAAAGTTTTTTAATACAATATTCAACAAGCTCTATACGGATTTTATAAGGCAGACCTACATAGGGATCATTTAATAAAGATGCAAGATCGTACTGAAGAGGGCCGATACGGCCACCCTGAAAGTCTATAAAATAAATACTGCCATCTTTAATCATGATATTACGGGACTGCATATCTCTATGCATAAATCCTTCAATTTGATTTTCAAGCGCGCGGGAAGCGATTTTTACAAATTCATCTTTATATTTATCAAAGTTGATATTTAAATTCAGATAGCCTTTCAAATAAGCATCAATAAAATATTTACACTCTTTTTCTAAAATAAGCTCGATGCTGTAATTAGAGGTTTGATACGTCCAGGAAGTATCAAAATCAGAACCGCCCGAATAAGATAGCTCAATAAGCAGATCAATAACATTTTTATACCAGTTAATAATTTCACTTTGACTACCGGCATTCATGATAACTGCCTGTAGATTTAGATCTCCCAGATCTTCTAAAAAAACAAGCCCGGAAAAAGCGTCATGCAGGAATATCCTTGGAAGCGGCAAACCTTTATGCTTAAGATGTATGCCAATATTTATAAATGAGTCAACCTCCGTATTTGCGTTTTCTCTTCTTATGCCATGATCTGCCAAGATAAGAGAATGTGTTCCCGAAATAAGACGGGACCATTTTCTGTCGGAACCATCTCCTGCAAGATTGATTGTCCTGATTTCCTGTTTTCTGTAATCCTCAAAAGCAATCATGAAAGCTTTTGAGGCAGTTTCTTCTATAACAACTTCTTTGTAAGTTTCTGGTGTTCCGATATCATTCCATTGAAGCTTTTGCGGTATATAGGCATAAATCTTTTTACCGCTGATTATCATTTGTCTGTAAACATCAATGCTGTTTGAAAATATATTCTCAGGTATAAACCCGAGAATCTCAGGATCAATAACCTGAATGCCTGTAAAAGCAAGCCTTGCAATATTATCCTGTTTGTAAACTGACAAAGATTTATCATTATCAAAGCAGGCAAAAGGATCACTGTGGTTAGATTGAAGATCCCCGCTGCAATCAGCTGGGTAAGGACTTTTGATCGATTTTGATTCGCTTGCTAATCCAGCCGAAAGCAGCAAAGATTGTGCGCGCTGTTGCTGTTCAAAGCCAAGGACAAGATTATCTTGACTTACCAGAACATTATTGAACTTTTTGAAGTCAGTTAAAACAAGAGTGGCGCAGCAATTTTGTCCAAGATGAAAATCATACAATTCATTCAGGTTTATATCCGTAAAAATATCACTGTTTATTACAATAAATGGTTTATTATCCCAGAAATCCGCTGCATTTTTTATAGCTCCGCCAGTTCCTAAAATAATCGGCTCATAGCTTGTAAATACCGGTATTGAATATTTTTGTGAAGCTATAAAATCATCTATTTTCTTATGAAGATGGTGAGTGTTTATTATGATCGCCTCACACCCTGCAACCTCCAGCTTCCTTATAATAATGTCAAGTAGCGGGCGACCTCCAACCGAAAAAAGTGGTTTGGGCGTATGCTCAGTGTAAGGAAGCAACCTCGTTCCGAGGCCTGCTGCTAAAATGAGAGCTTTCATGCTTTAATAATCTTATTTCGTTTATCCGGTATATTGTAAAAAACTTAAGTACTTATTAATAATATCCTTATAGTATTTTATTTTATCAGTACTTGAAGAATCTTTGATTCCTTTATTTCCAAAAAAATCCAGGGCATTGGTATAGTTTACTTTTGACAAAGCTTCAATGCGTTCGATCTCATTTTTTTTATACATGCGGTTTCCCAGGATTTGGATTTTCTTTATGCGCTCTTTTGCATCAAGCCCTTTTTGTGAATTTGTTTCTATAAAGTTTATAACAACAAGATATGATTCAAAATATGGCTTTAAAAAATTAGTAAACAATTTCAACTTCTTTAATCCTGATGAAGTAATATTGTATGTATCAGGAAGCCTTTCATGAGGCACAAGAACAGCATTGTCTATAAATACCTTTATACTTTTACGGACAAAATACTCCTGAGTTTTATCAACATCGTATGCAAATTCATATTTAAAGAAGTTTTGCAAAAAAGCATATCCGGGATGAAGATCAGAAGCCTGAAACTGAAGCGATTCTATTTTTAGAATTTCAATAGCTGTAATGGCAGCGGGAATGAAATACGAAATGCTGTTGTTCTTGTAATATTCTATTGCAGGACGTTTATTAACATTAACAAAATATTCGGGAGATTTAGAATCGCTGGTTTTTCCCCGGTAAACCGGTTCAATAAATTTTCTCTGGATATATGACTCAAAAACCTGCTCTATGGCTCTTTTATAATCGGAAATGAGTGTATCCGAAAGCTTTGTTTCCTGATCTATAAGATATTGAATATACGTTTCGATATCAGAAAGAATATTTTCATAGGTAAATCTTTTTTTTGTACAATTTAAAATAGCGCTTGCAGTAAGAGAAAAGGGTGTAACAACGGAAACATCATTTATTGCATTTATCATTCTATATCCAAGATTCCTGCAAAAAGCATTCTGCTCTTTTGATGTCATATTTTTTAGCTGAATATCTCTATCCGCAAGAAATTCATTTAATGAAATAGATTCATTAAATTGGATATATACCTTGCCGTATTTTTTCTTAAGTAATCTTCCGGCCTTTATTAGCTGAAAAAAGTTTTCTTGTTCTTTTTGCCCTCCTTCAAGCTCATCAAGATATGAGCTTTCTTCGATAACCCTGTCATATCCTATGAAGATGGGCACAAATATCATATCTTTGCACGCTCCCTTTTTATATGCTTCTAAAAGAATTGAAAGGAACCCGAGCTTGGGCAGGATAAGCTTTCCTGTTCTGCTCCTTCCTCCCTCGATAAAGAATTCAATATTGAAACCTTCTTCAAGGAGCTTATATATATATTCGGAAAATACTCTTAAATAAAGAGCTGCACCTCCTAAAGTACGCCTGATAAAAAAAGCGCCGCCTGCTCTGAACAAAGGGCCCATTGGCCAGAAAGAAAGATTTTTCCCTGCGGCTATATGGGGACAGGGCATGTTATTATTATAAAGCAAATATGAAAGGATAAGATAATCAATATGGCTTTTATGGCATGGAATTAATATCAGAGGACCTTTTAAGGACATATTTTTTACCTTGTTCAATCCATCCGTGTTAATAGTATAACCATCGAACATGGTATTTATTATCCATCCTATACATGCCGCCACAATCCTTATAACAGTGTTATTGTATTTTGCAGCAATTTCATCAAGATATTTATTAACTTCTTTGCTCACTTCAAGAACGGTTGTCTTTCGGGACTTTGAATACGTTTCAAGAAATACCTGAAATCTAGGATTTGCAAGAATACTATCTTTTAACTCCCCTGGTGATTTAAGTGCAGGACCGATAATTGTCTGGCGATGACGATTTAGCTGAAGAAGCAAATCCCGTCTTAGAAGCATTGACAGATATTGTACTCCATATTCCTGTATATTCTTTGATTCTATAAATTGTTTTAAATTTATTGGCTCGGACAATTCAACAATTATCTTTTCAGGATACTTGAAAAGTGTCACTATTTTTCTAATCCTACCGGCTTTATAAGCGGTACCAAAAAAAATATCAGCCAAAGAAGAATTGTTGGCCCGGATAGGATTTTTACCGAATGACATTATTTGCGGGATTATATATATAGGACATTCAGTTGTCTTCTGTAATTCAAGGATATACTCTATCGGGTCGGCATCATCTTTAACAAAGCGTTTATAAAATGATTTACCTTTAACAAGTGAAAGAAAAGCTGATTTTCCATTTAAAAGTTCTTTCTTAATATATCCACTTTTATAAGGATCGGGAAATACTTTATTTTGAAAGTAATAATCCAGATAGGATACTATCGTTTTTAGCATTCGCGGAAGTGGTTGCCATATATATGCGTTGTAGTCAAAACCAATTTCCGGAAAGGGCAACCCCATTTCCTTATATCTTACATAGGCGAATAAGAATTCAAAATTGCTTTTATATTTTGATACATAAATAACAATAGCATTTTCAGGAAGTTGCTTGATAGTATTAAGTTGATCAGCATCTATTTTAATTCCTGAATAAAATATTTTTAAAAAATTAGACGAAAAAAAACTTATAGTTTTCGGTAAATAGCACGTAAAATAATTATGAGTATCAAGCAGGATACTGTTAATCCATTTACGGATTTTTCCATTTAATATCTTCATGCCAGATTCTATCAATCCCTGCGGTTTCGCAAATAGTCTCTATGATTATCATGTTTAAGTATGGCTTTTATGGAAATACCAATGAGCCACTTTCAAAACGTTTCAGTTTGGTCAAGGTCAAGGCGGGTGAAAATTTTAACCGCAGGAATACATGGAGTATTTTGAGGATTAAAATTTTCGCACAACGCAGAGATCGGCCAAAATGGGACGTTTTGAAACTGGCTCTAATTCTTAAGCCAAAATAAATAAGTATAGATTATCAAAACACGGTTTTTTTGCAATATTTTAATTATTACACCGTCAACTAAATACAAACCAATATGTAATACTAAATCAATTATTTTTTAAAGATAAATTATTTCAGCAAATTTATGAAAACTTCTTGATTTAGTATTTATATATTTATTAAATTAAACATTAGTGATACAGTCACAAAAAATAAAAAAACATTATTTTACTCAGGGGAGCCAGTTTCAAAACGTTTCAGTTTGGTCAAGCTTAACGCAGAGATCGGCCAAAATGAGGCGTTTTGCAATTGGCTCAGGGGAAAGGGTTTAGCCTCTTCCACTGCTTGAAGTTAATTTTGGTTTTGTATGCTTTATTTGGATGAACTATTATTCCATGCAGAATGGTGATTTATTATGGCAATTTTAATTATTGGAGCTGTAGTATCAACAATAGGTTTAGTCTTGCTTATACTCTGGTGGAAAGAATTTCTTATGATTCTATCCGGTACTCTTCCATGCTTGCTTCTTTTAGGCGGTGCTTTCATTATTTATCTCGGATTCGACAAATTGAAAGAGGCCTGGAGCAAGGAAACCCTATTTTCTGATGCCGTATCTGATGAAGTAGATAAATACAAATATGAAATTGATGAACTTAAAAAAGAGATAGAATCGCTGAAAAAGGGGTAAAATATAATTGTGCTATCATGGTTCAAGCTCTTCGGAAAGTAATATTGCTTCAGCTACACTTCTGATAGATTTTCTTGTATCCATACTGCGTTTTTGAATCCAGCGGTAAGCCTCCTCTCCGCTTTTATTTCGGCGGTGCATAAGGATTTCTTTAGCTTTTTCCACAAGCTTTCTGGTTTCAAGCTCTTCCTGAATAACCTTTGTTTTAACCATCAATTCGGTATTCATTATTGCTGCCGCGGCTTGGTTAGCAACTGTTCTTATAAGATTTACTTCTGTTTCAGAAAATACTCTTGGGCTGGATGTAAAGCAGTTTAATACACCTATAACATTTTCATCTTTAACCTCAAGGGGAACACCTACCATTGAAACAAGGCCTAACTTTTGTGCCATATCTTTTTCCTTGAACCTTGGCTCCTTAAGGACATCTTCTATTATCAAAGGCTTCTTGTTGGTTAAAACAAAACCGACAACACCTTCATTCATGCTCAATGAGCGGTCTTTAACATAATCAGGATCCAGTGCCTGTGTTGCTTTAAGACGAATTTTAGGCGGAGTCACACTTTCATCAACAAGCCAGAGTGAGCATATTTCAACACCTGTTACCTTGGCAGTTACCATAACTATAAGCTTAAGGATATCTTCAAGATATAAGTCAGATGTGATCACCCTGCTTATATCCATAAGGGCCTTTATATATCTATTGTGGGTTTCCTGAGAAGCAATTTCCATAGTATTCATTTATAAAAACTACAGGTAAATAAAGCGATTGAGAACTTTACA
The DNA here is from genome assembly GCA_018901125.1 of Pseudomonadota bacterium. GTDB lineage: Bacteria > Desulfobacterota > Desulfobacteria > Desulfobacterales > RPRI01 > RPRI01. The sequence continues at coordinate 26,665 of JAHIFE010000172.1, forward strand.
CAATTAATCTGTGAGATATTAATCCGGTAAAAAGAGATCGTAATTAAAATTCTAACAGTAAACAAATATTCGATAGCATAATAAACTTCTTTTATTTTTATATTGAACGACAATGTGTGTCAACAATTAGTGATATGATGCAATTAGTGATATGATTGTTGGCAACAATTTATATCAAACCCTGTAAAAAATTGGAAAAAATGAGTTGCACACTATAACACATTAATATATATAACTAAAGTTTCGCAGTAAAATAATTGCATGAAATACGAAATAATTATTTGATATAATTAATAAATATCTTGAAAAGCAGCTCCAGTTTTAGTATATTTGATTTTGCCAATCAATTAAATTCA
>JAHIFE010000173.1 GCA_018901125.1 Pseudomonadota bacterium
ACGTTTCAGTTTGGTCAAGGTCAAGGCGGGTGAAAATTTTAACCGCAGGAATACATGGAGTATTTCGAGGATAGCGCTAAAGCTTCACTAAAGTGCAAAATTTTCGCCCAACGCAGAGATCGGCCAAAATGGCACGTTTTGAAACTGGCTCAAAGGATAAACCAATTACGAATTACTGATTCCCTAAACCGTTCTGACCACCGCAGTCGGGACATTGCCATGTAATTCCATTGCATGACATTCCCCAGAAATTTTCTTCCATACAGTTCTGGCATATGGCAAAACCACACCTGCACCTCCAGCAAAAAGGAGCTTCTTTATTGCAGCAGTAGCAATTACTTTCTTTTGCCTTGCGGCGTTTTTCTCGGTATGTTAATTTGATTGAATCGGCTGTCATATTTAATAATTTTGCATCTTTCTTTCAGCTTTTACCGATGGGGTTTGACTATCCGTTATTTGTTAAATATTACAGGAATCATGCTCTGTCAACCTGCTTTGGAGTAGTATATGGTTTGTTCTGCCGAAATAAAAAATAAAGATTTAGATAAAACCCTGTTTCTTATAGACGGGAGCGCATATATCTATCGCGCATACCATGCAATAAGAAACCTTTCCAGTTCCAAAGGATTTCCAACAAATGCAATTTTTGGGTTCACCCGTATATTAATCAAGCTTATAGAAGACTGGGCACCCAAATATGTGGTTATGGTTTTTGATGCCAAAGGCCCTACTTTCAGGCATGAAATTTTTAAAGATTATAAGGCAACCCGCCCTCCCATGCCGGAAGATTTGCAGGTACAGATCCCTTATATAAAGGAAATCACAAAAGCTTTTAACCTGCCCGTTATCGAAATTCAAGGATTTGAAGCAGACGATATTATCGGAACTCTTGCACGCCAGGCCGAAGGATCTGGGTTTTCAGTAGTTATGGTAACCGGAGACAAGGATTTTCTCCAGCTTGTGACGGATAAATCTATCATATGGGATCCCATGAAGGATAAGATAACTGATTTAAATTCTTTCAAAGAAGAATTCTGCCTTCTACCCGAACAAATGATTGATGTGATGGGGCTTTCGGGAGATACCTCAGATAATGTTCCAGGAGTACCGGGAATCGGTCCCAAAACGGCGCTTGATTTGATAAAAACTTTCGGAAGCATGAAAAACCTTTATGATAATATTGATTCGATTACTAAAAAAAAACAGTATGAGAATCTGATACAATTTAAACAGCAGGCGGATTTAAGCAGAAGACTTGTTGAAATAGATACAAATGCTCCGGTTAATTTTGAGATTGACTCTTTTTGTTTTAAAAATCCGGACAACCCAAAATTATCAACGCTTTTTCAGGAACTGGAGTTCAGGCAACTTCAACAAAATTTCTCGGTGCATTCTGACCTTTCGGGAAAAAAGTACAGTTTAATTGATGAGATAAAATCACTTTCAGAATTAGTAAAAAGGCTGGAATCCGCAACCCATTTTGCCCTTGATACGGAAACAACATCTGAAAATCCATTGAAGGCAAAACTTGTAGGCATATCGGTTTCACTGAAAGCCCACGAAGCGTTTTATATTCCTCTTGCCCACGAATACGAAGGTGTGCCGAAACAGCTTGATATGAAAGAAACGCTGAACATGCTTAAAGCTGTTTTTGAAAATCCTGATATAAAAAAAATAGGCCAGAACATAAAATACGACTGGATAGTGCTGAAACGCCATGGGATTGATCTTGCAGGAGTATATTTTGATACAATGGTAGCATCTTATCTTATTAATCCTTCAAAGCGGGCGCACAATCTTGACCAGATAGCTCTTGATTTTATCGGACATAAAAAAATTACTTTTGAAGAAACAGTGGGAAAGAAAAAACCGGAATTCGGCTTTGCTAATGTAGCTCTGGAAAAGGCGGTCTCATATGCTTGTGAAGACGCCGACATTACCCTAATGGCCCACGATGTGCTTTTACCGAAGCTTCTGGAAATAGGAGTTAAGGATCTTTTTGAAAATGTTGAAATGCCCCTTATACCTGTTCTAATGAAGATGGAAACAAACGGAATATGTGTGGACAGAAACAGGCTTTCAGAACTTTCAAAACATTTTGAACAGCAGATAGAAGCTCTTGAGGAAAATATTTATTCCGTTGCCGGAATGACCTTTAATATCAAATCTCCTCAACAGCTTGGAGAGGTTCTTTTTGAAAAGCTGTTGCTTCCGGTTAAAAAGAAGACGAAAAAAAAGACAGGATATTCAACTGATGTGGATGTGTTAACAGAGCTTGCACAAAATCATGAACTTCCGGCGCTTGTATTAAGGCACAGAACACTTTCCAAGCTTAAATCAACATATACCGATGCACTGCTTGAAATTGCAGATCAAAAAACAGAAAGGATACACACTTCCTTCAACCAGACCGTAACTGCTACCGGAAGACTCAGCAGCTCCAATCCCAATCTTCAGAATATTCCGGTGAAAACTGATGAGGGAAGAGAGATAAGAAGCGCTTTTGTCCCCCAAAAGGGCTGGAAACTTCTTTCAGCCGATTACTCCCAGATAGAGCTTCGCCTTCTTGCCCACTGCGCGGAAGATGAAATACTGATTAAAGCTTTTCTGGAAGATGAAGATATTCATACAAGAACAGCTATTGAAATATTTCAGATTTTCCCCGAATTCATAACGCCCGAACTAAGAAATCAGGCAAAGACGATAAATTTCAGTATTATATACGGAATAAGCGCTTTCAGCCTTTCAAAGGATCTTGGCATCAGCCAGAAAATGGCCAAGACTTATATTGACAATTATTTTGCAAGATACAAAGGAGTAAGAAAATTTATCGAAAATACAATTAATGATGCGCATGTAAATAAGAAAACCGCAACACTGTTAGGGCGTATAAGGCTTCTTCCGGATATAGACAGCTCCAACAAAATTATAATAGCAGCAGCAGAACGCATCGCAGTTAATACTCCTATTCAGGGAACAGCCGCTGATCTAATAAAGATTGCAATGATAAATATAGACAAAGCATTAACAGAAAAGAATTTGAAAACCGCAATGCTGCTTTCCGTTCATGATGAGCTTGTTTTTGAAGTACCGCCCGAAGAACTTGATATGGTCAGCGATCTTGTTAAAGATAAGATGGAAAATGTCTGGACTCTCAAAGTTCCGCTTAAGGTAAATATATCATCAGGTATAAACTGGGCGCAAGCTCACTAAAATCATAAGAAACCAATGAGACTTTTTTATATTGAACAATCCGAGCTTGCCAGTCCAAATCCTTCAATAAGAGGTGTAGATGCGAGACACATTATAAATGTTCTTCGCTTAAAACCCGGTGACAGTATAGAACTTTTTGACGAATCAGGAATAAAATATGAAGCAAGCATAGTTGCTGTATCTTCTGCAAGAGTTGAAATATCGGTTGTCGGGCAATCCAATCAGACTGTTGAATCTTTTCTTGAAATTGTTGTCGCCCAGTCTTTTCTTAAGGAATCGAAAATGGATAGCCTTATCCGTCAGCTCACAGAACTTGGTATAACAAAATGGATACCTTTCATATCGGAGCGCTCGATTTCAAGACCGGATGATAAACGCCTTTATAATCGTACAAAAAGGTGGGAAAGCATAGCGAAAGAGGCTACCAAGCAGTGCAAACGGGCCAAAACCACAAAAATAGGAAAGACTGTTTCTATTAAAGAGATTCTATCACTTGAACAGGGATTTGATCTTAAAATAATATTCTGGGAAAATGAAAAAAACCTTCTTGATATAAAAAACCTTACCGCCACACATAAGGATATTAATAAAATTCTTATAATTCTTGGCCCTGAAGGAGGATTTACAGACAGTGAAATAGAAAAAGCCAAAGAAAGCAGTTTCTTAACAGCCGGTCTTGGCCCCCGAATCTTAAGGGCGGAAACCGCTTCCATATCGGCATGTACCCTTATTCAATTTCTTTTTGGAGATATGGGGCAAAAAATTCTTGACAAGAATGCAGGCATAAAATAGAAAGAACTTCTGTTTTTAAACAGGCCGAGGTAGCTCAGTCGGTAGAGCAGCGGACTGAAAATCCGCGTGTCGACGGTTCAATTCCGCCCCTCGGCACCAGTAAAATATAAAAGAGATAGCTGTATAATAGCAGCTATCTCTTTTTATTTTATAATCCTTATAGCCTTGTACATTTACCTGCCAAATGCTTTGTTTTTTTGAATTCAAAACAAAAAATCTCACATAGCACACAGAAGTCTCAGGAAAGTTTATTTGCTTCTGGCATTGACTAAACAAACTTAAATATCGTATCATAACATCGGAATTGCCTCTTTGATTATGGCTTTTTTTTCTTATCAATTAAACCCTGCCTTGCAAGGAGGTTTCTTTTAAGCTTTATTTAAATTACTTCTTATTTATACTTATTTTGGACAAGAGTGATTATTAATAATTCTTTTGAGTTAGATTAGAAATAATAAACATATTATTTAAATAATATATATGCCAGATCTTACAGTATATACTAGCAATAAACTTGAAATTCTTGCACAAAAGCTTGCTGAGATTGTCAAAATTCCGGTTTCAGGGTCCTTTGTATTTCCCCATTCTCCGGAGATTATAATTGTCCAAAGCAAAGCAATGGAACGCTGGGTTTCTCTGCAGCTTGCAAAAATAAACGGAGTTTGCGCAAACTGCTGTTTTCCGTTTCCCAATGCTTTTCTTGATGGAATTATAAAGATTTATTTTCCGGATATTCCTAAAACTAATCTTTTCAAGCCGGATGTAATGGCATTAAAACTTGTAAAAATTCTTCCCGATTTTATGGATCAAACAAAATTTGAATGTTTAAAGAGATACCTTATAGGTGATAAAAGCGGTTTGAAGCTTTTTGAGATTTCTGAAAAGATAGCTGATCTTTTTGATCAGTACACAGTATTCAGACCGGATTTTATTTTTTCATGGGAAAACAATAAGGAGGAAAATAGAAAGCATCATAACTGGCAGGCAAGTCTATGGCAAGTAATTGCAAAAGGGAATGAGAAATATCACCGATCTTATCTGCAAAAAGCCCTTATTGAAACACTCAACAACTTATCTCTGGATTCTGCAAAGCTATATGGTCGAATTTCTGTTTTTGGGATATCGTCCCTTCCGCATTTTCATATGCAATTTATTGAAGAGTTGGCAAACATCGCCGAAATCAATATATTTCTTTTAAATCCTTGCAGAGAATACTGGACAGATATACTTACAGAAAAAGAAGTTGGCAAAATAAAGAAAAAATATGCAGCAAAAATAACTGATGACTATCTACATGTTGAGAAAGGAAACAGCATATTATCATCTTTAGGCGAGCTTGGAAAAGTATATTTCGAATATATTACTTCTGCTGAACATGTTTTGATTGAAGAATTTGAGGATCAGAAATGCATTGATATGCTTTCATGTATACAGTCTGATATCCTAAACCTTAAAGAAAGAAAAATATCCGACAATCATTACAAACCCGAAGGCCCCGATCCATCCATACAGTTTCATTCATGCCACAGTAAAGTTAGAGAGATAGAGGTGCTTTGCGATAATCTTCTTTCCATGTTTGAAGAATATCCAGATCTTATGCCGGAAGATATTCTTGTTATGGCACCGGATATAGAAGTTTACGCCCCATTTATTCATGCAGTATTTGATAACAGGAAAGATAATGAGCCGCGTATCCCGTTTTCAATTTCAGATAGAAACATAAGAAAAGAAAACGGGATTATTAATAGTTTTTTATCTATCCTCGATTTGAAAGAGAGCAGATTCAAAGTATCACAGGTAATGGCGGTATTAGAGTGCCATGGAATAAAAGAAAAATTTGGGCTGATTGAATCTGATCTTGAAACCATAAGAGGCTGGCTCAAGGATACAAGAATCAGATGGGGTGTTGACGGATACGATAAAACAGCCCTGGGCCTTCCGGAAATTTATGAAAACACATGGAAGGCCGGAATTAAAAGGCTGCTTTTAGGCTATGCAATGCACCACAAAGCGCCACACAAAAACGAGGAAATGTTCCTGGGAATTCTTCCTTTTAACGAAATCGAAGGCTCTGATACTAAGATCCTTGGAAACTTCCTTGAATATTTAGAAACAATCTTTGATTTAGCAAAATTTTTGAAGGAACCTGAAACAGTAGCAAAATGGCATGCGATTCTTTCCGGACTCATTGATACTTTTTTCACAACAGATGATGATATACAGCAGAGTGTACAATTTATACGTAAAGTCTTGGGAGATATGCTGAAAAATGCCGAGCTTTCAGGTTATGATAAAGAACTGGACTATGATATTATCAAATATTACATAAGAAAAGTACTTGAAGATGAGTATTCTGTATCAGGATTTATAACTAAAGGGATAACAATCTGTTCCATGCTTCCCATGAGAAGTATCCCTTTTAAGGTTATCTGCCTTCTTGGTATGAATAGTGATGCTTTTCCAAGAAGTTCATCATCATACAGCTTTGACCTTATGGCAATTGAACCCAGGCCGGGTGATAGATCCAAGAAAAATGATGATAAATATCTTTTTCTTGAGGTATTAATAAGCGCAAGAAAAATATTATATTTAAGCTATATCGGACAAAGCATCCAGGATAATAGCTCCATCCCTCCTTCAGTTCTATTAATCGAGCTTCTTGATTATATAAAAGAAGGCTTTAGTTTCACTCAAGATCATATGATAACTTATCATAAACTCCAGGCCTTTTCTCCGGATTATTTTCAAGATACCGTAAAGCTTTTCAGCTACTCCGAAGACAATATGCTTGCGGCATGCAGCTTAAATGCGAGTCAGCTTAAGGAAAATGATAATGTTCCTTTTATTTCAGGCAAGCTTTCTGTTCCTTCTGATGAATGGAAAATATTGCATATTGATTCCTTGAGTAGTTTTTTCGCAAATCCGGCAAAATATCTTCTTCAGAAAAGATTTGGAATATATTTTGAAGAAAATAAATCTGCTTTATTAGACAAAGAAATTTTTGATTTGACCGGTCTTGATAATTATTTGATTGACCAGAATCTTTTGGCAGATATGCAGGCGGGCAAATCTTTAGATTTTTGTCTTAGCACATATAAAGCACAAGGGATAATTCCCCATGAAAGAGTTGGGAATATACTGCTAAATGAATCAAGCATAAATGCCAATATTTTTATAAATAAAATTGATGCCGTCAAAGAAGGCAAAACGCTATCTTCTTTAGAACTTGATATTACAATTAATGGTTTTTCATTAACGGGAAGATTGACAAATTGCTATGATAACGGAATAATTAGTTTCAGGTACGCTGCGATGAAGTCAAAAGATATTATCAAGTCATGGTTATATCATCTCGCCTTATGTTCTAATTTTAATTTCAGTATGCAACTTAACTCATTTCTTATCTGCATGGATAAAGAAATAAGGTTTAAGCATGCCTCAAACAGCCGCGAAATTCTTGCAGCACTATTAAACCTGTATTGGAAAGGCCTCTTGTCACCCCTGCGTTTTTTTCCTGATTTATCGTATGAATATGTCAAGCAGGTATACAATGGCAATAAAGACCCTAAGGATGCGATTAGAGATGTTTGCGATAAATGGTCAGGCGGGTATAACCGGATGATTTCTGAAGATCTGTATTATAAAAAATGTTTTGGCAAAACAGACCCGGATGATATATTTAATGATTCATTTATAAAAATCTCAGAATCTGTATTTATCCCATTATTCGAACATGTGTCAGAATTTTAAAAAAATTGACTTTATTGAATTCTATAAAGCTCAAATTCTGTATATTACTCTGTCTTCTGTAATTATAATATCTACATGTTTGTCATGAGATTCCATCGGCACCTGTTGTAAAATCTGGCTCTCATATGCCAGCCCTACTTTTCTTGCAGTAGAAGGAAGTTTTGGAATCAACCTGTCATATAAACCATCACCAGAACCTACCCTTCCTCCTTTCTCATCAAAAGCAAGGCCTGGTATTAAAGCTATTTCAACAAAATCTATCGGAACCATTTTGCATCTTTGTGCATCAGGCTCCAGAATATCATTTTTTCCAAGCTTTAAGTCTGTTGTTGTATTGTCAATCTTTATTAAAGTTATTTCATGTTTTTCTTTATTATATGATGGAAGAACGACAATTTTATTAAAGTAAAGAGACTGATTGATAATATTCTTGCTGGCTACTTCGTATGCTGAGCCAATATACAGTAACGATATTTTGGCTTCGACAAAATTTGCAAATTCAAAAAGTCGTTGTTCTATACTTTTAGTTTTTTTTGATATATTATCAGAAGAAAGCTTATTAAAATTTTTGGATATATTATTTCGTATTTCAAGTTTTTTTACTCGCAACTCTTCCATATATAGTCTCCCGGAAAATTGGAAATTTAACTTAATTAACATTAATGCTGATAAAAGTCAACTTATAAAAATCATTGACTAAAAAGATGATACGTGGTTAAAAGTAACCTTAGAGGATATTATAATTTATGTTGTAGTATATGTATTATTTCTATTCTTTCTATAGGTTGCCGTTCTTTTTTAATATAATTTATTACCAATAGTGATCTAAATAAAATAGGAACCTTTATGCTGGAAATCAAGTTTGTAAGACAAAATTTTGACCTTGTGCAAAACTCAATTTTAAAAAGATGTAAAAGCACAAACATTGAAAACTTCAAAATTTATGACTCAAAAGTCAGGGCTATACTCCAAGAAATTGAAGAATTGAGGCATCGACGTAATATGTTTTCAGACAAAATCGCATCCATGAAAAAAAAAGGAATAGATTCAGATTCCCTGGTTTTGGAAATGCGGAATGAGTCGGAAACAATAAAAAATCTTAATTCGGATCTTTTGGAAAATGAAGAAAAACTGAATAATATTCTTATGGAAATTCCGAATATACCACACAGTTCAGTTCAGGAAGGCAAAGACAGTTCAGACAATTTATTAATAAGAACGATTGGGAAATTGCCTGATTTTGATTTTGAGCCAAAACATCACTGGGAACTCGGGGAAAAACTTAAAATATTTGACTTTGAAAGAGCCTCAAAAATAACCGGGGCCCGCTTTCCCCTTTATTTCGGAGCCGGAGCAAAACTCGAAAGAGCTCTTATCAATTTTATGTTGGATATACATACAACCGAACACGGTTATACCGAAGTTCTACCTCCGTTTATGGTAAACAGGCAGAGCCTGACTAGTACTGGCCAATTGCCAAAATTTGAAGATGACCTTTTCAAAATAGAGGGTTGGGATTATTACATGGTTCCTACCGCTGAAGTTCCTGTAACAAACATTCACCAGAATGAAATCCTGGATGAAAGCACTCTGCCAATTATGTACACTGCTTATACTCCCTGTTTCCGTTCCGAAGCAGGCTCATATGGAAAAGATACAAAGGGATTAATCAGACAACATCAATTTAATAAAATAGAATTAGTAAAATTTGCCAAACCTGAAAATTCCTATGATGAACTCGAAAGACTTACTCAGAATGCAGAAACTATACTAAAACGCCTTAATCTCCCATATCAGGTTGTGTCTCTTTGCACAGGAGATCTTGGTTTTTCCTCAGCAAAAACATATGATATTGAAGTTTGGATGCCAGCCCAGGGAGTATATAGAGAAATATCATCTTGCAGTAATTTTGAAAATTTTCAGGCAAGACGCGGTAATATACGATTTAAAAGAAAAGGCGAGAAAAAAACTGAACTTGTGCATACATTAAATGGATCCGGTTTGGCTGTTGGTCGCACAGTAGCTGCAATTATCGAAAACTATCAACAGAAAGACGGATCGATCATCATTCCTGAAAATTTAAGACCTTTTATGGGCAACATTGAAAGGATTTCGTTATGAAACTTGAAAATTTCCCGGACGAGATCCGCCCTTTCATAATACCCAACCACCAAGGCAATCTTGTTTACAGGTGCTTGGGATGTGGCACAGAACATAGTATCGATAATCTTCTTTATACATGCCCTGATTGCGGTAAAGTTCTCTTAATTCATGATTTGAATTTTGATCTTTTAAAAAATATTCCTGGAAATAAATGGCGAAGTATTTTTGATTACCGCAAAATGCTAAAAACCCCGGCTTTAAAAGGTATATATCTTTATCATGAATTTATTGGTCCGATAATTCCTCTTTCCTCAATAATTTATCTCGGAGAAGGACACACTCCCGTTATAGAAGCAAATTCTATATTGCAGGAAAAAGTCGGGATGAAATTTTTCTTTAAAAACGATGGCCAGAATCCAAGTGCTTCTTTTAAAGACAGAGGAATGGCAAGCGCATTAAGCTATATTAATTTTTTAGTAAAAGATAATCGTCTGTCTGATATTCTTGCAATTTGTGCTTCAACAGGAGACACTTCAGCATCCGCTGCTCTATATGCCGCTTATCTGCAGCCCCATATAAAATCTGCGGTTCTTCTTCCACATAAAAAAGTAACTCCTCAACAGCTTTCACAACCGCTGGGAAGCGGAGCTAGTGTGTTTGAAATCCCTGGTGTTTTTGATGATTGCATGAAGATAGTTGAAAGCTTATCTGAAAAATACAATGTTGCTCTATTAAATTCCAAGAATGCCTGGCGTATACTTGGCCAGGAATCTTATTCATATGAGATCGCACAAAATTTTGAGTATGACATGAGAAATAAAATCATAGTTATTCCTATTGGAAACGCCGGGAATATCACTGCTGTATTAAATGGTTTTATAAAGTTTTATGAAACAGGTATAATAGATGTGTTGCCTAAAATTATAGGAGTTCAATCAAAACATGCAAACCCAGTATATAATTATTACAGTGAACCGGATGATCAAAAGCGCAGATTCATTCCTGTTAATGTAAAACCCAGTGTTGCACAGGCTGCAATGATAGGAGACCCGGTCTCAATGCCAAGAGTCATACATCTTGTTAAAACATACAACAGGCTTGCAGGCAAAGAAAGCACATCGTTTATTGAAGTAACAGAACAGGAAATAATGGACTGGCAAATTATAGCAAATCGTAATGGACATATTGCATGTACTCACGGAGGCGAGTGTCTTGCCGGTCTTTTTGTTGCAATAAAAAATAATATAGTTTCAAAAACCGATACCGCCATTCTTGATTCAACTGCACATGCCCTTAAATTTTCAGGATTTCAGGATATGTATTTTGATAACAAGTTTCCTTCAGAATATGATATTTTACCAGATAAAACGTTAGTAAATTTTCCTGTTTTAATACATCCTGATGATCTGGATAAAGTTCCGACTCATGGCAAACCATTAGACAAAATTGATTTTGAAATATTTATAAAACGCATATCTGATGAAATCGCTGATATTCTTGATCTTAAAGAAAGATAATAAGGCTTTAAACATTAAATAGCATTCAACAAATATCGACACTCTACCGGTTGATTGTTACGCAAACGTCTCAAAGCTTTTCGGTAAATATAACCTAAAAAACAACTCTTAAAATTAAGAGGTAAAACTATGAATAAAAATTGGCTTCTTTACACCGGAATTGTATTATTTGTTTTTGGTGTTGTATCATGTGCTGACAACAAATTATTAAAAACACAGGGTGAAGCTAGAAGGGCTGTGGGCGAAGCTTACATGAATCAAAATGATTATACTGCTTCACTCAACGAACTTCTTGAATCTGAAAAGCTATATCCAAATGATCCTCATCTTCATAACGATTTAGGCCTTGTCTATATGGCAAAAGATCGCCTTCAACTTGCTGTTGATCATTTCAAAAAAGCAGTTGAATTAAAACCTGATTATGCTCCGGCTATTAACAATCTTGGAACCGCATATCTTGCTTTAAAAGATTGGGATTCTGCAATTGTTTGTTTTGATAAAGTATATAAAAACCTTCTCTACGCAACACCCCACTACTCTCTATCCAACCTTGGGTGGGCATATTACAATAAAAAAGAATATTCATTAGCAGAAAAATATTACAAAGAAGCACTGAAGCTTGATACTAATTTTCCGATTGCGTTGCACGGGCTTGGAATTACCTATCTAAAAACAGGAAATATTTCCGAAGCAGTAATTTATTTAGAAAAAGCAATTAAATATTCACCATGGTATCCAGAACGTTATATGGATCTATCTGAAGCCTATATAAAGCTTAAACAATACGACAAGGCCATAGGATGTTACTACAAAGTTATTGAAATTTCCCCTGACAATGACCTTTCTGCTCAAGCGCAAAAGGAAATTTCAAGATTAAAAGCAGATAAACATGAATAAAAATTAATAAATATGACAATCTATAAAAAAGCAGAAAATCCAGTAATCAATTTGAATAAGTGGAATACTTTGAAATTAGGTAGAATTCTCTTTAGAATGGTTCAGAAGTATACAGAGAAAATACAATAAGTAAATATCCTCCGGCAAAACCGGAGGATATTTACGATTGATAGCCCTTCAAAGGGGCCTGATCGCAATCGAAATACCAAAAGCATCATCGTCATGTTTCTTGTAACACTTGCCATAGTGGTTTTGCGGGAATCCAGATTTTGTCCGATTTTTGAAAGCTGGATTCCTGATAAAAGCATTCGGATATGACAAAAACATCTTGTATTATGAACGCTTTTCAAATTCATACTCCCGGAATTGTCAAACTCTGGGAGTCCCCCCGGCAGAGACGTGGGTTTACCTAAGGGCAATTAGTTTATCATACACTATATTTAATATTATAACCCTGCTTACTATTATCTTTATTTGTTTATCCTCGATTATTCGATTTACTATATACGCTGTTCAAGAGTAACTATCTTGGGGGTTATAAATATAAGAAGTTCTTCTTTATTATCGCTGTTTACCTCTGCCTTGAAAAGCCATCCAAGTAATGGTATTTTTGAGAGTCCGGGAATAAATGCCACATCTTTAGACTTTGTTGTCTTAATGATGCCTCCTATTACAACAGTATCTCCATCATTAATGAGCAACTCAGTTTCAGCTTCTTTTGTTGTAAAAGATTGGTTACCATTTATTATAGCACCAATATCCAGTTTTTTTATTTTAATCACCATAGAAATCCGGTTATCAAGAGTAACATGAGGCTTTACTTTAAGCTCAAGCTTCACCTCTTTAAATTCTAATGTAGTATTTCCGGAAGTATCGAGCTTCAAATACGGATAGTCTAATCCCTGTGATATTATGGCTTCCTTGTTGTCTAGTGTAGCAATCTTCGGAGCAGAGATAATTTTACCATCGCCCTGAGCTTCCATTGCCTGAAGCTTTGCATTCAGCAAAAACGGTGTACCGTTTATTCTTACAAAATTAAAGCCTAAGCTGGCTGCACTAGTTGACAATAATGGAAAATTTATAGCTGAATTAATGCCGTAAGTCCCTCCGAGGCTACCTGAACTGTCTGCAGTACCGCCAACCCTGCTATTAATATTTGTAGAATTAGCTGTTGTAATTCCTGATGTAACTGCCGAAGGCATCTGTGATGATGACTGGACTCCAACAGCAGAGCCCCAGGATACTCCTATTTCTCGGGAAAAATCTGTTCTTGCTTCTACTATTCTTGCTTCAATAAGTACCTGAGGAGTAACTTTATCAAGTTTTATTACAATTTCCTTTGCCTGCTTAATAACTTCCGCAACATCTGTAATTATAACAAGATTTGTTCTTTCATCTACACTGACATTACCTCTGTCCTTAGTTTTTAACTTTTCTAGGTGAGGTAATATATCCGTCTTTGCGTTTGAATAATTAATAGGAATATATTCAACAACAAGCGGTTCCAATTCCTTTTGCTGTTCCTTTGCTTTTATATCCGCCAGTATACCAGCCTGTCTTAATTCTTTTTCTTTTTTTATAGTTTCAAGAGGTGCAATACGAATAATATCACCTTCATAAACCATACCGAGTTGATTCATTTTAAGAACAAGATCCAAGGCCTGATCCCATGGAACAGGCTTTTCTAATGACAAGCTTACTTTACCACTTGCATTTTTATCAATAGCAAAATTTTTACCGCTGACTTCGCTTAATATACGAAATACATTCTTTATATCAGTATCATAAAAATCAAGCGCTATTTTCTCTCCTGTATATTTTTTACCAGTTTCAGAAAGTTCATTTACAACTTCAGCGGCCTCACCGGGAACAGATTCATTTATTTCCGGCTTAATGTTTTTTATTGGAGCTGCCTCAAGAGTTTCTTTCCAAACCGGAATATCTGCATTTTTTTCAGTCTTTGGAGAAACTGAAGAAGCTTCAAAATGTAATTTTATTAGATTATCCGATTGTTCAGATAAATAAGGAACTTTTTCTCTCATTTCAACAGCAATTATTGACGTTTTTTTCATTTCAGGGGTTTGAACAGGCCAAATTCCATCAATGGCACTATTAAAACGCGTTGTAATAAGAGGTCTTTTCTGTTTTGTAGAAATATTAGTATTATTTAACCGGAGATGAAGTAATCTATCGCTTGCTTTTACAATACTGTATTCTACGGGCTTTGTAGTTCCGATAGTTATTGTGGATTTACCGTTCTCTTCACTTAAAAAATCTATTTTATCAACCCATGCAGGCCTTAAATCTTTTTCCTTATTTTTCTTTGAAACAACCAAATCAGTTTTAATATCAGAAGAGACATTAGGCTTTTCATTATAATTTATATTTTCTGCTGGTTCAATTAACTGATCCTTTTTAGAAGATATATCTGTATTATTAAACTCGTTAGTTCCAATACTTATCAAAAGCCCATTTGAAACAGACTTGGCAGTATATGAATTTAAAAATGTATTTTTTGTATCTATAACAACCCGGAATTTATCAGGAGATGCATAATGTCTAATTCCGCTAATCCACTTATTGTTTACCTGAATGGTTTGTTCTTTCCTGAATGGACTTTTCATGTTTAAAATATCAAAAACAATTCTTCCGGGCAGCTTAGCTAAAAGATTTTGTTTAAGCGTAAATGATTTATAATCATTTATTGTACCATCGGATTCAATTGTAACTGCTAACCCACCGCTTGATTCTTTTACAGCTACAGATTTAAAATTTAATACTTTTTTAGTAACAACTTCAACAGGTTTTACATTTTCATTTGAAGGCAATAATGACTCATCTTTTGATTCATCAATATCTTCACCCTCAAGTTGTTTTGCATCATCCTCTGTTTCAGTTATTGTAGTGAGTTCAGGTGTTAAAGGAAGTTCTTCAGAAACCAATGAATCACTGTCTTTTTCTTCCGTAGCTTCTGTCTTATTAGCCCCGTTTTCAACTACTTCTGTAATTATTGTCGTATTCTGATCTTCCTGCTGTGCATACGTTCCAAGTGGAAAAACAATTTGGAAATAAATTAAAACCGCAAGTGAAATAGCTATCGAATAGACTTTAATTGCTTTCAACTTGTAATAATTCATATTATTCTTCTCCAAGAGGTTTCTGAAGTTTGAGTTCTCTTTCTTGGATCTTTTTCTCCCCAATAATATTTTCAATTTCTTCCTCTACGATTATTCTATCATTGAGTATCTTCACAATTTTACCGGAATTATTTCCTATATAAGTACCCTTTGCAACAACATAGCCTTTCCCAGAAGTTTCTTCCACTAGAGCTCTGTTTCCACTACTGGCACGCATTGTTGCTACAAGTTTTAACTGACTCAAATCAACCATTTCCAAAGGAGTTCTTAGAGTGCGCATTTTTTTACTCTTTCTCAAATCAACTCCTTGTTTAAACAAAGGGGCAAAAGGATCTATTTTCCCTTCAGGATTATAATTTGTTACTCCTTCAGGTTGAAGCTTTGCTATCTCATCAGTATAAACATTTGAAAGAACTTGTCCTTGTTTTTCAATTTTATCATTATTACTCTGTTTATCAATTATTTTACTAACATCGGCAACCTTTGGAAGAAGTTCGTCACGAATATCACCAGAACTTACTTTTATTTTTTTATCGGGATTCTGTTTTAAAGTTTTTTCATCAACTTTGGCATTATTATTATCACTCTTAGTTTCTTTAACATCAGCAATTTCTTTTTTAGCCACAACAACGGGCAACTGTGTTGTTGATTTTGTTGATGCGCTCTTCTTTGAAACTATCTTTTTACTAACAGAGGCAGCCTTTGTGGGTGGTCCATTTTTATCACCACATCCTATGATTAATTGAAACAGACATAAGATAATGACTGCGATATAAATTATATTTAGTTTCTTACGCATGTTTTTTACCAATTTATCTCTCATCTGATGTTTTTACTTCCGAGCTTTTATTCCTTTTTTGTTCACTTTTTCAGCAGGAGCTGAATCCTTTGCATCTAAAAATTTGTATGTAATAGCTGTGCATGATGTTAAAAGCTGTTCTTCATTTTTATTTTTGTCGTCAGGTTTCATGCTGATATCATTTATATTAACTATTCTTGGAAGTCGTGCTACTTTATCAAAAAATGTTGCCACATTATGATATTTGCCAGTAACTATTATGGATACTGGAATTTCAGCATAGAAGTTTTTATTTATTTCATTTCCTGGCTGAAATAATATAAATTCAAGACCGGCATCCTGTCCACATAATGATATACTTTCCAATAGTGTTGGTATCTCCTTTGTTTCAGGAAGTGCCTGCATAACTATTTTTAATTGCATATCAGCATTATTCATTTTCTCTTTAAATTCAGGCAAACTACTTGCTGTTCGTTTAGCAGTATTCAATTTATTTGTTAATGTCTTATATTCAGATTCAAGCTTTGATATTTTATCAAATTTTGGAAGCAACATTGTATAAACGAAAACACCAACTATAACAATTAATATACCGCAAAAAATAAGAATCCTCTTTATCTTTGAAAGTTTTTCAAGCTTTTCAAAAATAGGCGCAATTGATTTTGAAAGTTCAGGCTTTTCCATTGTTTATTTTTTTGCTCCATTTTTTACTATTATATTTGGAGTTTTTTTAATGCACGAAATTTCAAAATTTTTGAAGCTTATCTGCTTGGCTTTACCCATATCTTTTTTTATTGTACTTAAATTTACAGATTCAAAAAGTTTGGAGCCTTCCAGACGGATCAAGAAATCAGCAACAGTCTGATTATCGACAGCAACACCTGAGATATTCACTGTTTTTCCGCTTGATTTAAAAGTATCAAACCACATTCTTTTTGGAATAATAATACTTGTCATTGCATCAAGAAGCCTAACCGGCTCATAACGATCAGCCTGAAGGCCATCAATCACTCGCCTTTTATTTTCAATAGTATCAAGTTTCTTTTTTACTTCTGCAAGTTCTTTGTTAATTATTTCATACTTTGCAATTTCGGCCTTAGTACTTTCAACTTTTCCCTTAATTTCTTTAAATTGCCTGCCTAATATAAAATTATAGTATGCTAAAAGTATAAAAACCAGCACTAACGCCAGCGATAGTATTGATATCTGACGACGAATGTTTTCTTTTTTTCTAGCTGTTCGAAAAGGAAGAAGATTTATCTTGATCATTTATCATCAATCCTTCTTAGTGCCAAGCCCACACTTATAGCAGCTTGAGGCGCAATTTTTTTCAGATATAAAGAATCAAGGCTATCAGCCAGTTCCAATTGACTAAACGGATCAATAAGTTCTACTTCCGCTGAAGTCTCCATAGATAAAAGCTGGCGAAAATCTATTATATTTGCCCCGCCGCCGCTTAATATTATTTTTGTTATAGCATCATCGGGATATGTGGAATAAAAAAAGTCAAGAGCCCGTTTTATTTCTGCACACCAGTCCGATACGACCGAAGATATTATTTCTTTTAAATCTTCATTAGATATTTTATCATCCTTGTTACCAAGTTTTATTTTCTCGGCCTCATCTATCGTACATCCTGCAAGTGAGACGATTTTTTGATTTATCTGCCCACATCCCAAAGAAACATCTCTCATAAATAAAGAAGAAAAACCTTTTAAAATATTTAAAGATGTCTTACTTGCACCAATATCAATTAATGCTATATTTTCATTTGTTTCATCATAATTGAACTCAAATATATTTTGCAGCGCAAATGCTTCCACATCGATTATACAAGGATTAAGACCGGCCATCTGTACAAGATTGATATATTCATTTATCATTTCTTTTTTTGCCGCAACAAGAAAAACACTCATCTGATTCGGATTGTTTTCATTTTCTCCGAGAATTTGAAAATCAAGATTAACATCGCTAATATCAAATGGAATATACTGCTCAGCTTCAAACTGGATAGTTTCCTGAAGCTTAATCTCATCCATTTTCTGAACATATATTTTTTTTACAATAACAGAAAATCCGCCTATTGACACGGCAACATTATGTTCCATAATCTTGTTATCTTTAAAAAGCTGGCGTATATACTCTGCTACCTTCTCACTATCATTGATAGTTCCATCTTCTATAAGCCCTGATGGGATTTCGATCGTACCAAATTTCTTGAGGCGAAGTCCTTTTTTGGTCTCAACAATTTCAGCGGCTTTAAGGATTCTGGAACCAATGTCCAAGCCAACGAGTTGATTTTTAGTGCCGAATGCCATTAAACACTCTCAATCGCCAAATATTTTGTTTTTGTCAGAAAGACTAAACCCCATTGCCAGTATTATTTTCCGTTTTGTCTCCATACGACAAGGCATACCTTCTTCAATACGGGAAATTGTAATCGAAGAAACATTCGCTTTTCTTGCGAGTTCCGCTTTACTCATCATCAGAGATTCCCTGATTTTTTTTAATGAATTTTTTGTCATTAATAGTACATCCTGAAAACATTTTTGATCACCTGTGATTCATAATTTACATTTTAATTTTTATATGTCAAGCAAAATTATATATAATTTATGTATAGTTATGCATAGATACTTTATATTGCGTTTCTTTATTATATCGTCACAACAGATAGTATACTTAATATTTATTTTATTTATTTTTTTTCTGCACTCTAATAGCTTTTATTACTTACAAAAAAAGTTCTGCAAAATTTTACACATTGATAATATGACCATCTATTGGATGGATACTTCGTCCTGGAATTTTATGTTTTAAACGGATATTATTTATCCATATATTATGATAGTATTTTTTCATTTTACTATGCATAATTTGCAACAATTTAATTTAAATCCTTATTTCGCAATGCAATGGAAATGGCATATACTTTGCTGTAACAAACGTAAAGGAGGAATTATAATTATGATGCCAAAATATAACAGAATCACAACTAACTATTTATCCGGAAAACAATTTATTAAAAATTATTTTCCTTTTTTGCTTATCCTAATTCTACTTGCATTTATTTCGTGTGCACCTCGATATGACATTGAATCACATTCAATAGGCAACGGCACAATGGACAATACAACTCATTCCCTTCCTCAGATCTATTTTTACGCAAAAGACGGTCAGTCAACGGAACAACAGTCACGCGATCATTATGAATGCTACAATTGGGCTGTAAATCAGACCGACTTTGATCCGAGCCAGTCACCCCTGCCAACTGAGGAACGTATAAAAGTAGTACCTGTTCCTCCACCAGGTCATGATACAATCACAATGTCAATAATAGGTGCGGTAATGGGCGCTTTGATAGCCGGCCCAAGGCATGCAGCCGGTGGTGCCATTATCGGCGCAACCGGAGGAGCTTTAGCCGGCATCGCTTCAGATGCCTCAAGGATGGAATATGCACGTCAGCAGGAAGATGCCTATGCAGCAGGAAATCGTGCTCTCAATGCCCAGGCGGAAAGAAAAGCTCTTGAATTTCAGCGTGCAATGTCGGCCTGCCTTGAAGGCCGTGGCTACAGTGTACGGTAATAGTTAAGATGTATCTACATTAAAAACACAATTTTAATTTAAGGAGTATAGCCATGTTGCATATTAATGTTATTAAACAAAGTTTATTCTTCAAACTTGCATACACCCTGTTATCCGGGATATTATTTTTAGGTTTTTCCCATGTAGCGTATGCAGAAAGACATGGAAGAAGTTATAAAAGCCATAATGATACGCGTTATAACCACAATCACTCATACCCAGCCCGCGGTCAGTTCATAAGCAGATTACCGCATAACCACCGGTCCCTTGATTACAGAGGTTCACGATATTTTTACTCAGGAGGCATCTGGTACCGTCCGCATAGATCACTTTTTACTATCGTTGCACCTCCAATCGGTCTTTTTGTTCCCTTCCTGCCACCTTTTTTTACAACAATATGGGTAGGCAACGTACCTTATTACTATGCTAATGAAGTTTATTATACACATAGAAGAGACGGATACGTAGTTGTTGATCCACCGGATAGCAACGTCAGCCAGGCTCCGCCATCGACAGATAAGATGTTTATCTATCCCAGACTGGGCCAGAATGAACAGAAACAAGCGGATGACCGCTACGAGTGCCACAGCTGGGCAGTGAGTCAGACTAATTTTGACCCCACACAGCCACCTGTGCATATGCCCGGAACCGATATCAGCCAGAAACGTGCTGATTATCAACGAGCTATGGCCGCCTGCCTTGATGGCCGAGGTTATACGGTTAAATAATCAAAATCTTCAGATAACATCCATTTAATAAGCTAAATCGGGCTATGGGACACATACGAACTAACGGAGAGCATCGATCAATGGGCTTAAATGCAGATATAATTAATATAAAAGAATATATTTATGAGACAGTTTCATCTTCTCTGGAATCGCTGACTTTCGGAATGCTATATAAGATATTGAATAAGCGTTTTAAGATTGAAAGAAATTATTTCAAGAATGCTTTGAATGAACTTGTTGCCGAAGGGGAATTAAGCTATTCATACAAATACGGGTGTTCATTTTTAGAAAAATCCTTCGAAAAACCCGTTCAAATATCAAAACGGATTTTTCTTGTTCCCCATCAGATGAAATTTTCAAAAAAAGCCGACGACATTGAAATAAAGATCAAATCAGGAATATCTTTTGGACGGGGGGACCATCCGACCACAAGGCTTGCCCTAAGAGGAATAGAGTTTGCTTTCGAATATAACAGTTCTCTGGGTAGCAGAAATAATAATTCCACAGCTCTTGATATCGGAACGGGAAACGGTGTTCTCGCAATTGCATGTGTTTTGCTTGGTACAGGAATGGTAATGGGAATTGATACCGATACGTGCGCAAGAAACGAAGCAAAGGAAAATGTCAGAATAAATGGACTTGGAGGCAGTGTAAAAATATCGGAAATACCTGTTGAGAAAATAACCGGGCAATTTTCAATTATTACAGCGAACCTGCGCTATCCAACATTAAGAAGACTATATCCAATGATTTTGAAACTTATCGGAATAAATTCCATGCTTGTTTTCTCTGGAATAAAAGTTTCCGAATGTAACGAACTCACCAAATTATATACAAAAGAGTATTTTATATGTCGCCGGGAGGAAAGGGAAAAAGACTGGAGCGCTCTTGTATTCCAAAGATTCTAAACTGACAGCTTGGCCTTTGCTATATTTTCAGCATCTCCCATTACGATAATAGCCGAATCTTCTATTAAAACCGATGAAAGAGACGGATTAAAAATTATATCACTACCCCGATGTTTAGAACCCAGAACAATCAGACTAAACTTTTCCGTTAATCCCAGTTCACTGATCTTTTTTCCAATCATGCGGGAATTTTTGTTAATATTTATCTGGTTTATACGAATATTTCCCTGGCTGCTTCTTAACATGCTATCGAGAAAATCCACAACGGTCGGGCGAAACATCTCAGAAGCCATGCGAAGCCCGCCAATAAAATTTGGAGAAACAACACCGTCTGCGCCAGCTTTTCTGAGCTTGGGTCCAATGCTTTGATCTACCATCCTGCTGATTATTCTAATTTTATTATTTAGCATTCTCGCTGTCCAGACTGTGTCATAATTCAGTATACAATTTGTTCTTTAACAATAAAATAATAGAAAAAGCCAAAAAGATATTTACATTGTCATATCAATATGATATAGCATATTTTAAGGAGAAACGATATGGCATATAGATATGGCA
>JAHIFE010000174.1 GCA_018901125.1 Pseudomonadota bacterium
AGCCACTTTCAAAACGTTTCAGTTTGGTCAAGGTCAAGGCGGGTGAAAATTTTAACCGCAGGAATACATGGGGTATTTCGAGGATTAAAATTTTCACCCAACGCAGAGATCGGCCAAAATGGGACGTTTTGAAACTGGCTCAAGAGTTTAATGATAAAATGATGCGGATTGGAATTTTAAGGTGTTTGAGGTTGTTGCTGTTTTCGTTGCTTGCTCTGCTTTTGTCCGGCGGCATTGTTTGGGCTATTGATTTACCCAAAGTAATCGACAGAACAAACTGCGGCAAGTACGAAGATCTGCTCATACCTGCCATGTATCGTGCTGTAAAAAGAGGTGACTATGTTATTGCGCCCGGAACATTAAACTTCAAATACAAACACGAAAAGAGCTTTCTTGAAGCAAGTGCAAAGAATGCCGGAAAGTTTGATATAAATTCTCATGGCGATTTGATCGATAAAAAAACAGGTAAATATCCGGAAAATATTTATGGTTATCCTTTCCCGAATATAGATCTCAAAGACCCAAAGGCCGGGGCTAATATGATATGCAACTTCAATTTTCAGAGATATCGTTTTATGGCCTCGATAGATAATGATCGTTTAATGTGGATAGATAATAAAGGAGAGGAACGCTTTATTGCAGGTTTTGATCATCGCCTTTATATGAATGGCCGCCCACCCGATCAAACAATAAAAAATCCTGATAAAGTTCTTACCTATGAATTTCAAAGGATTTTGGAGCCGATGAGTTCAAGAGGAACTAATACTATGTCCTATATTTATATTGATGACAGGGAAAATAGTGACTTTGCCTACATCCCTGCTATTCGGAGAATTCGTCAAACAACTTCAACATCGAGATCTGATTCTTACATGGGTTCCGATTCATGGTTGGATCTGCACTATATGTGGGCTGGTAAAGATAGTTCCATGAAATGGAAACTTGTGGGTGAAAAGACTGTTCTTGCTTCATTTACCAGTCCGGATCTGTTGCAGGCAGAGGAATTACCGGATGGCAGGGTTCGCAGGGTATTTCCCTATACCGACTCGCACATCAAATATGGCTATCAGGATCCAAACTGGAAAGGTGCACCATGGACCCCTCTTAATATTACATATGTTCCAAGAAAAGTATGGATTGTAGAGCAAATCCCCAAAGATCCTAATTATAACTGGGGATTGCACATAAATTATGTTGACCAGGAAACTTATACAATATGGTACAAGGAGATATATGACAAATCCGGTCAGTTCCGTTTTTGGTGCATTTTTACAGGGCATTATGCCGAATCGCCCAGCGGAAAAAACAATACGGGGGATTATGATGCTAAAATCTTTATAGATGAAAGAATTAGACATGCGACATCTGTAAACAGATCGGCTCACCCGGATACATTCATATATGTGCCATATCCAAAACTTAACCCCGGCTATTTCTCTGTGAATAACTTCTTGCTGATGTCAAAATAAGGCGGTTTCGTAAAAAACTCATAAATCGTTATACCGGCAAAAGCCGGTATCCGGAACATATTGAAGGATACCAGGTCGCATTCAAATCCTGGCCGCTTTGGCTTTGCCGGTTCTGTGCTCGGCGCATAAGATATACGACTTCGGAAAAACCTCCTTGCCGCCCTGCTATCATTTTGAATGCAACTTACTACTACTATTATTATTTTTCCATCGTTCAAGTTTTTTAAAAGCACTATCAGCGGCCTCGAACAGAACGGACAGCTTTACAGGTTTAATGAAATAATCCTCAAAGCCGGCATCCCTGCAGTCACTCAGTTCAAAAAGTGAGGCGTTTCCGGTTACTGCATAAGTAATTGCCATCGGATAATTTTTGCGGATCTGCCGGCAAAGATCGATCCCATTCATCCCCGGCAGATTCAAGTCCAGAAACATTACCAAATACTTATCTTTCCGCAGGATATCGAGTGCTTCTTCGGCGCTCCCCGCTGTTTTCACTTTGTAACCGGCCCTGGAAAAGGCTTGTGAATACAAATCCCTGATAAACTGCTCATCATCCACTATTAATATATTTTTTTCTTCCACACCGTATACCTTATATTTTGCTGATCGTAATCATTGATCAGATTCTGCAGATTTATCAATATCGACTATCGTGCGCTTGCCGTTCATATATTCTTTGGCCCTGTATTTCGAGATTCCCATGATCTTGTGCGTGAGTTTGCCAATGCGTTCTACGCCGGCCTTGATCTTTTTAAGCGTTTCGTAATTCGGATCACCGTTGTCCATATCCAGCAAAAGCAGCTCTGAAAAACCGGAAACGCTTTGCAATGGTTGATTCAGCTCATGGCAAACAGCGCCTGCCATTTCCAGAACCCCTTTAAGCACATCCCTTTCCCGCAACTCGTTTCTGAGTTTAATCATACGCTGTCCCACATTCACCCTGGCACGCAATTCCTGATTGTCATAGGGCTTGGTGATGTAATCGTCCGCCCCTGCTTCAAGCCCCTGTACAATATCCTCACGTTCATCTTTGGATGTGAGAAGAATAAGATACAAAGGATATTTTCTTTCCTGCACACGAAGTTTTCGGCACAATGCAGTACCATCTATTTCCGGCATCTCCCAGTCAATCAGCGCTATCTGCGGGGCATCATTTTCCTGCAAAGCTTTCCACGCCTCATTGCCATCACATGTGATTATCACCTCATAACCCCATTTTTGCAAAATGGCCTGCAGAATGGCCCGTGATGTGATATCATCCTCTGCAACTAAAATTTTCATGATCAACGTTCCCTGGTACCTATAACATTTTTACGCATAAACAACCCGGTTGCGTCCTTCTTCCTTTGCTCTGTAAAGCGCGGCATCCGCAGATCCAAGCAAATCATCCACAGTTTCCACATCTCCCGAAACAGCAACACCAACACTCATTGTAATGCAGATTTCGCCCGATCTTGTGTCCATCCGGTGCCCGTCGATTTTGGCCCTCAAACGCTCGTAAAGCACTTCCTGGGACCATCCGGCGGAACCAGTGGCAATCACCAGAAACTCTTCACCTCCATACCTGCCAAACATATCATAATCCCGCAAATTACTTTGGACGGTGCGTGCAAATCCGCAGAGAACATCGTCTCCAGCCTGGTGTCCATAACTGTCATTGATCTGTTTGAAGTGGTCCAGATCGCACATGCCGATGCTTACGGTTTCACCATTGCGTCTGGCACGGGATAGCTCTCTTCTCAACATATCAAGAATGGCCCTCCGGTTGAAAATGCCTGTCAGATGATCATGCATGGCTTCATGTGCAAGAGTGTTTTTGGCTTCCTCCAATTCCATCTGCATCTCAATCATACGTCGGCCCACATTGACCCGAGCACGTAATTCCTCACTATCATAGGGTTTGATAATATAATCATTCGCGCCTGCATCCAGACCCGCTACAATATTCTTCTTTTCGCTTTTTGAAGTTAAAATAACGATATAGAACGAGTCGTTGCAGGAGTCCTGCCTTATTCTACGGCACACTTCCAGCCCATCCATTCCGGGCATCTTCCAATCAAGAAGAGCCAGTTTTGGTGCATCAGCTTTTTGCAATATCTCCCACGCGTTTTGACCGTCGCTCACGGCAATGACTTCGTATCCCCATTTCCCCAGAATTGCTGCAAGGATTGTTCTGGATGTAAGGTCATCCTCTGCTATCAAAACTTTCATATGTTGTCCGCTTCCATCGCTTGTTTCAGTTGTGTAAAACTTTGTTCGAGTTGAGGCATCAAGCTGTAGAGTTTGTGCATTTCTCCGGCTTCTCCCGCTTTTTCCATGGCATGGGCCACAGCTTGAAGCGCCGGGCTACCGATGTTACCGGCAGCACCCTTGATTTTGTGGGCCAGTGTACCGACGCGGTCTGCCTGGCTCAACTCCACGGATTCTTTTACTGCCATTATTTGCATGGGCATATCATCCAGAAATCCGTTAATGATCGTCCTGGCTAAATCCTCATCGCCCATCAGTCGATTGATTAATATTTCTTGATCGAAAACCTCCTGAATTTTATCTTCAGTTTCGGATTTTGCGAATATTTTGTCTTTTAAATTTTTCTTTTCGTTCGGAGCCACAAGCCATTGCTCTAACTTTTTGGCGATTACCAACGGATCAACAGGTTTGGTGATGTAATCGTCCATGCCTGCTTCCAGGCACTTTTCCCGGTCACCCTTCATTGCATTGGCGGTCATGGCAACAATCGGTATTTTCAGGTTTTGAATTCCGGCATCACCCTGCCGGATTTTTCGCGTTGCTTCGTATCCGTCCATCTCCGGCATCTGGCAATCCATCAGCACCAGGTCGTATGGAAGAGCCCTAAGAGCCTCTATGGCTTCTTCGCCGTTAGCCACTGCATCTGCCCGATACCCCAATTTTTTGAGAATGGCAAGAGCCACATCCTGATTGGTTGGTGTATCCTCTGCCAATAGAATTCGAGCCCAATTCTTCTTTGATGCGGAAAGGGAATGGCGTGTAATGATTGCCGGCACAGAAGATTTGCCTTCGCTTTTTTGCTTTATTCCTAAGGCCAACTCCAGGCAGTCATGAAGATGGGTCTGCCGTATGGGTTTGGAAAGATAAGCGGCAAATCCTGTTTCTTCCAGTCGTTTTACATCACCCCGTTGACCCAGAGAAGTCATCATAATCAAAACCGTTTCACAGATTTTTGATTCTGCCTTTATAAGACGTCCCAGCTCTTCCCCGTCCATATTCGGCATTTGCATGTCGAGCAGGGCTATGCTGAAGGGATCATCTTCTCTTATTCCGGCACGCAGTAAATCCAGAGCCACCATTGCATCTGCGGCTTCCTCGCAACGACATTCCCATGAGTGCAGCAGCGTACGCACAAGAAGGCGATTAGTTTCGTGATCATCTATTATCAGCACACGCACATCACGAATATCTGCTGTATAATCCATAAAAACTCTTTCGTTTTCGGGCTGCTTTGCGAACCTGGCGGTGAACCAGAACTCAGTTCCTTGTCCTTCCGTACTCTTTATTCCGATATCACCATCCATCAGTTCAGCAAGCTGTTTTGAGATGGCAAGCCCGAGGCCTGTACCACCATATCTTCTTGTGGTTGAACTGTCTACCTGGGTGAAAGCGGAAAACAGTGAGTTAATCCGGTTTTCCGGTATGCCGATACCTGTGTCTGAAACAGTAAAACGAACCTTTGCTTCGTTTACGGTGTCTTCCTCCAACTCAGCCAGGATGGTTACTTCACCATTATGGGTGAATTTTATCGCATTGCCAATCAGGTTAACAAGTATTTGACGAAGACGTCCGGGATCACCCCGCAGAAACGACGGTACTGCCGGCGAAACAAAAGCTGTTAATTCCAGTCCTTTTTCATGGGCCTTCACCGCCAGCACTTCGACCGTATCTTCCAGGGTAATGCGTAAATCAAAATCCAGGGTTTCCAATTCCAGTTTTCCGGCCTCAATCTTGGAAAAATCCAGGATATCATTAATAATTGACAAGAGTGATTCACCGCTTGTCCGGATAACTTCGGCATATTTATTTTGTTCACTGGTGAGATCCGTATCAAGAAGAAGTCCTGTCATACCTATCACACCGTTCATTGGAGTGCGGATTTCGTGGCTCATGTTGGCAAGAAATTCACTTTTTGCCACACTGGCAATCTCGGCTTTAATAGCCATATCATTGGCCTGGGTTACAGCTTCCTCAAGCTGACTGTTGGTTTCCAGCAGTTTTGCTTCAGAATTTCGCAAATCCTTTGTTCTGGCTTTAACTTCCTCTTCAATAACAGATCTTCTTCTCACCTGATCCCAAAACAGAAAAGCAATCAAGCCTCCGATAAACAGGATACTTATTGCTATAAATAACGGTTTTAAGGTGAGATAGTCAGCGATAAAATCGTTTTGGGCGATTGCCACCATCGAACACTCCCTGTCTCCGAAAACAAAATCGGAGATCCGGTAATGCGTATTGGCGCCAAGTTTAAGCAGTATCTTTTTAATATCAACAACCGATCCTTCCTTTATGTCTGAAAAAACTGAATTACCGGTGGAGGTAAAGGAGTGAAAAAACGTAGCCGAATTTGAACCATTCGTACTGTCGAATAAATAAAAGGATATTCTTCGCTCTTGCGTGTCTTTAAATGCCGCTGCGACAAGAGGCCCGATTTTAATGACACCGGTTACAAATCCCAAAAGCCCTTCTTCTCGTCCCTCGTCGGTAAAGGTAACAGCGGCTTTTCTGTAAACAGGGGTAAATATAAGAAACGCTTTTTGGGTCGTATCATCCTGAACAAGAGTTATCAGCGAAGTGGCAATACTGCGACCGGATTTCCGGGAAACACGTATTGCCTCCAGACGTTTTGGGTTTGATGCCAAATCAAAGCCGACCTCAAGTTCATTACCTGAATATGGTTCAACATAATAGACCGGAAAATATTCTTGTTTATCCGGTGCTCTTTGCATTGTTTTCTGCTTTCCGAGGATTGAAAACTGAAAATCTTCCATGCCGTCTCTGCGTGCATTAAGCTCAAAAGTTTGCCTCTCGGCATGTTTTACACAGGGCGCCCACTCCAGAGCCTGGATAAACTCATATCTCTTTAGAAACTCCCGGGCAATGATTCCGAATTCATCGCGGGAGACAAAATCAGACGCATCATAGAAGCTCTTAAGCGATTCAATAATATACAGTGATCTTAAACCAACCAGCTCCACATGCTCAAACCCGTTTCCAGCCGCACTACTGAATTTATCATTAAAACGGGAAAGTTCCTGCCCCCTTACAAAATTATAAGAAAACCAGGCAAGTGCAACGCTGACAATACATACGGTAATTGGAAGCCAGGTTAACCTTGATATACTGAATTTATCATCCTGCATTCATTACTCTCCTGCCATAATATCAATTTGCTTTTTCAATTCATCACTTACATGAATGTTGAGTCTGTCGGCTGTCTGTTTGTTAAACATCACAATTCCTTTTTTTGCTGTCTTTATGGGAAACTGTTTAATATCTTTACCTTCAAGAAGGCCCATGGCAACTATAGCGGCTTCACGTCCTTGTTCAATTCCGGATTCCACAACCCCTAAAAGCGCACCATCATCAATTGTGAAATTAAAAAAACCGGCTATCGGAATTGAGCAGTTTGCAACTGTCCATTCCATGACTTGCCTGGGAGGCATACTTTCTTGCTTACTTTTTTGCTTAATCGTATGGTACATATAAACAAGAACGACATCGGCTTTTTTCTGATAAGAGGTGATACAGGATTTCCACTGAGAAAATGTAGCTGGCATGTCATAGGTAACTGTTTTTTTGTCAAGTATTTGATGCTGGTCTTTTATATATTCAACAGCACCCACAGAAGTCGAGGAATTATCGCTTATGACGGCTATTTTCTTTACAGCAGGTATAACCCTGGTCAATAAAGCTAACGTTTCTTTAATATGAGGATGCTCTAAAATACCTGTAATATTTGATGATGGATAACCGTATTTTTCAGGCTTGTTGTTTACGCCGCAAAAGACAATTTTCGGGCGCTCTTTGCCCGCATAATATTTTCCAACATATTCCTGGGCGTTATCGTCAACAGTAATAACCACGTCGGGGTTCCAGTCCGAAATTATTTTCCTGGCCTGTCTTCCTGATTCTATTTTCCATTCCTCTGAGGTTTTAATTTTTGTGTCCATATAGAAAGTCTCGACCTGAACGTTTTTAGCCTGTTCAAAAACTCTTTTGATTCCTCTTGAGATCGTGGAAACCCATTCATATTGCGGATGATAACTGTGTACGACAAGAACTTTTTTTGCTGAAATTTCATCGGTTGAACCTACCGAAACAGGTAATAAAATTCCTAAAAATAGTAAAAAGTAACAAACCGTTACAGTCAATTTCGTTCTCATTTTTCTCCAAGCGTGTTTTGGCATATTTCAGTTCCTGAAAGATAAAGCTCTTGAGCCACTTTCAAAACGTTTCAGTTTGGTCAAGGTCAAGGTGGGTGAAAATTTTAACCGCAGGAATACACGGGGTATTTCGAGGATTAAAATTTTCGCCCAACGCAAAGATCGGCCAAAATGGGACGTTTTGAAACTGGCTCTCTTTTATGCAGCTGTGCAGTATCAGTCAAGCAATCTGTGTGCCAGTTTGTTTTAATAACATTGGCAAATTAAAGACATAAAAAATAATAAATATTTCAGAAAGATAGAATTGGTTTTACATATGATCCAAATTCATGTTTTTGGTAAACACAAATCATTGATCAGAAAGAAGCGCATGACGTCAGAACTTTGACATACATGGAGGGAAAATCCCAATTTTAGAATATGGAAAAACTACAGCAAATTTGTCACTTTGAAAGCTGGGTTCCCAATAAAAGCATCCGGGTATGACAAAAGAATCTTGTATGATGAACACCTGCCAAATTCATACTCCCGGAATTGTCAAACTCTGGGAGTCTCCTGGCAGAGCCGGGAGTTTACCCGTAATAATTATTATTGCAAATATTCTGTCAATTAATTATATACTCTTAAATTAATTTGATAAAGGAATCATAAGCTTCACGCAACTAAACTGAAACATTTGAACACTAATGCTTTTAATCTTTCCGGATATCATTACAAATGCGTGGGTATCCAGATATGTATAATTACTTGTTCGGTGATGTAAGCAAAGGATAATATATGTCTTTTCTGAATACAATTATAGCATCCATAATCCCTTTTCTTCCAATCGTTATCACATTCATTTTCTTTGGGTTATTGCTTTGGGGGGCACATCGGATTCTAATCGGGCGGCACCCTGAACTTGGCAGCGAGCGACTATTCCCGAGGCAGCTTGTTCTGCTGGGACTAACTTTTGCGTCTGTGATCGCTATTGCACTTGCACTTCCTGTAAGTGAGAGCAGTCGTAATCAGATTATCGCTCTTATTGGTTTAATAACTTCGGGTGTTTTCGCCTTTTCATCCAGCACAATCTTTTCCAATCTAATGGCTGGAATTATGCTACGTGTAACTAAGCCGTTTAGAACAGGGGACTTCATAAATATAAAAAATGAATATTCTGGACGCGTTGTAGAACGCGGATTGTTGGATACTGAGATCCAAACAGAAAATCGAGAATTGATTGCTCTCCCAAATACATACATGGTTACTAATCCTATATCTGTTGTGCGCAGCTCAGGCGCTATCGTCTCAACTACGTTATCCTTAGGCTATGATATTCATCATTCAAAGGTCGAGTCCTTGTTGCTGGAAGCCGCTAAAGAATGTGGTCTTGAAGAGCCGTTTGCCCATATTCTTGAACTTGGAAATTATTCAATCACATACAAAATTAGCGGTTTATTAACAGATAGCAAAAGTCTTCTGACTTCTCGATCCAATCTTTCCCGTTGCGTTTTAGACGTATTGCATAAAGACAGGATCGAAATCATGTCACCAGCTTTTATGAATCAGCGTCGCTTGCCGGATGATTTAAAGGTTATTCCTGTTATGACTGAAGCAAAACCCACGGAGATTGTCTCCGTGGCCGAAGAAGTTGTATTTGACAAGGCTGAAAGGGCTGAACAGGTTGAAAAAGAGAAACAGCTGCTGCTTGATAAAATCCAAGAGTGCCAGAGTCAACTTGTGGAGGCATCAGGAACAGATAAACAACAACTCCAAGAAATTGTAAAAAAATGTCGAGAGCACCTCACAAATATGGAAAAACCAGAAGACGAATCTATTATAGAAAAGTGTGCCACCGAATCTGTAAATTCAGCGGACCCAAAGGGCCGGGCCGCTGATTAATTCATTGGGCCCTCTGAGCAAGTATTACAAGGCTGAAAGGATTAGCAAAATGTCCCACGAGGGATTTACCTCACAGCATCGTGCAATCTGTAGAGCGGCAGCTTGTTGGTCCCTATTCTTCCTTTTGGTGGTGTACGCGGTTAGTACAGTTCTCGGATTACTCTTTCTTAAGTCACCTCAGAACCCAATCGGTGATCCGTTCTTCACAATTATGGAACTGCTCATTATTCTTATAGCCCCATTAATGGTCGTTTGTCTATTCGCAGTTCACGCTTACGCATCTGCCGAGGTCAAAGTTTATAGTCTTACGGCATTTATCTTTATGATCCTTCTTGCGGGAATTTCGTCGAGCGCCCGCTTAATTCGGCCTCACCAAACTCCGCTACGCTGTTAATCTTTCTACTAGGAGAAAAGGAAAACAAATTATGAAAGCTGCAACAAAGAGGGTTGGCTTAGTGAGAAAAAGCTTTTACAAACCGGTTGTAATATATTCAATAAGATTGCTCAGCTGTTTGGTGTTTATGCTTTTGGCTTTTGGAGCAATACGGGCACAAGCACAATGTCCTCATGTTGTTCCTTCCAAAGATGGAACCCTTATTTCTTATGAAATATATGGCGCTGGCGAACCGTCTCTTGTGTTCGTGCATGGTTGGAGCTGCGATGCCCGCTACTGGCGAGAACAGTTGCAGCATTTCTCTAAAAATCATCGCCTCGTCATCCTTGCTCTTGCCGGCCATGGCCACTCAGGTTCGACACGTTCGCAGTATAGCATGAAGGCTTTCGGAGAGGATGTTCAGGCTGTGGCTGAAGCAACCGGCAGTAGTAAAATCATATAGGGCATTCCATGGGTGGATCAGTCATTGCTGACGCCGCCAGACTCATGCCAAATCGTGTTATAGGACTGATTGGCATAGATACACTTGAAAACATAGAATATCCGATGACCCGAAAAGAGCTTGATCAGATGATAGCGCCTTTGGAAAAAGATTTTCGAACCGGAAGCCGGCAATTCGCCGATAAGATGATTTCATCCCGCACAGATCCAATGATACGCGATTGGATTCTTTCGGATATATCAGCTGCCCCGCCTGCTGTTGCCTTAAGTGCTATGAATGAAATGATGTCACAATATATTACAGGGGAATCGGCTAAAATATTTGATGAAGTACGTATCCCTGTCATTGCAGTAAACGGAGATCTGTGGCCTATCAACTATGAAGCAAACCGGAGGCATATGCTTTCATTCGATGCTATTGTTCTAAAGGAGGCGGACCATTTCTTAATGATAGATTGTCCGGAAAAATTCAATAAAGCATTGGAACAAGCAATAAATATGATTTTGCAAAATAAGGTTAAATAGAATTGACGCAAAGCCCTATTAAAAAAAGGCGAAGCCTTGACTTCGCCTTTAAAAAGAAATCATTAAATTATCGCCCAACACAGAGATCGGCCAAAATGGAGCTTTTGAAACTGGCTCTATCGAGAACTACTTACCGGCATCAGCTAATTTTGCAGAAATCTCAGGGATTCTGGTTCTTACATCCTCAATAAAATTTTTGTATATATCCTTTAGCATAGCCGGATAATTGAAATCATTGGGCATAACATAAAGCCACCCGACTCTGCTATATTCAGGAGCAGTGTAGTTATTTGATAATATAACTTTATCAGATTGACTATCTACAAGACTTAACTCGATTGATAATTCATTTGACACTGTCCCTGAGGGAAAACCTACAAACCAAAGCATCGGGCCATAAACACTTAAACCATAGCTTATTATCGTGCCGCTGTATTTTGTCGTTAAAATTTTTCCTTTCACTGCTAAATCACTGTTCCCTTTTTTAAAATCAAAATATGCTTCCTCAAATAATTTTGAACCGTTAAGCTCCTCTGCCAGGGCTTTAGGATAATCTTCTGTGGGTTTATAGTTTACCCACATCCCCGAATAGATATGCATCGCCTGACCTTCCGGAACATTTAATGTTTGCCAACCAAATGGCATTACAGGGATCATATACAGTGCTACATAGTTACTATTAGTATTTGGTCTAGTATCTTGAAAAGGAAGCACAACGACGGACTTGGTTATAGTAGTTGATATATCACTATAACTGTTCGGGGAATATACCCATGATTTTTGAGTTGCGCAACCACTTGCAAACAATAAAGCAACAAATAATAAAACAGCATACTTTTTCATATTACCTCCCTCTATCCAGATTTGCTATGGAATTGATTAAGATACATCTTCCTGTTTGAAATAAATTACAGGCTCAAATTAATTAAAAACCAACTACAATACTACTCCAACAAGATATTCAACGGTTTGGAAAAGGGGCAGTAATTCTGTTTTGTGAAAATATCTCACAGGATGAATCCTTCCCTTAAAAGCGTTATTTTGGTTGGCTGTTTGTTTTATTTTAGTAAAAGTGTTTTTCTTTCTATCAAGATTAAATTTCCAATGTCAATAAGTGTTTTTATCAATATAGATATTTATTATGCATAAGTTTCATTATGATACCGGTACCCTTTTCGTTTTTGCCTTTATTGCAGCACGAATTGCCGGCAGAGCGGCACGCGCTGCTTTCTCTCCCGCTTCTATGAGCCTTTTTTTCTGGCTGAAGTCATCGTATGCAACATTTCCTACATCAGGCTGAATTACTACATCGGCGTTTTTAACCCCTATTACCGCAATATGGGAAGACATTATTGTAATTGCATGAAATGCTACTTCTAAAGGATTTTTTGGAGTAATCGCCGGCAAAGCAGGAGAAATGGTAACAGCTATCACAACATCAGCTCCCTTTTTTATGGCAAAATCCACAGGTACAGGATCTGTTACTCCCCCATCCACAAAAACCTTTCCTCCTATTTCAACAGGAACAAATACTCCAGGGATAGCACAGGAGGCGTTAACTGCGCGAGCAATAGGGCCGCGATCAAAAAGTACCGCCTTTCCTGTTCTCAGGTCAACAGCTACTGCACCGTAAGGAACTTTCATGTTTTCAATATTTTTGTTGCGAAGATGAGTGTTTAAAAATGAGCGGAGTTTTTCGCCCGTAACAAACCCACCCGAAAAGAATGAGAATGCTTTATAGTCAAAGATATCTTCGTTTTTTAGCGTAATTGAAATAAATTCAGCATCAAGAACCCTGCCTGAATCCGCATAAATTGCTCCGATCAGGCTGCCCACAGAAGTACCAACAACAATATCAACTGGTATCTTTTCCTGCTCAAGCACTCTTAATACTCCTATTTCGGCAAAACCACGTGCGCCCCCGCCACCCAGAGCAATCCCAACCTTGGGACAAACTTCCTTATATTCACATTGGGGTTTTTCAGGTTCCTTTGTTTTAGTTGTGGCACAGGCTGTAAGAAAAACCGAAAACACTAAAGACAGAAAAACAGAAAAAAGTATAAATTTTGATTTCATATATGTCCTTTTAAAAGTTGTTTGATAAAAATACAAAAAGTTTTGAAACTGGCTCTTTATATTAGATTTGCTTGCTGGAAGGCAATCTTCATTTTATCAGGCCCAAAAATATATAATATTGAGCCACTTTCAAAACGTTTCAGTTTGGTCAAGG
>JAHIFE010000175.1 GCA_018901125.1 Pseudomonadota bacterium
AAGTCTTAATTTTTCACAAAATTTTGATGAAGGATATGAGCAATTTAAAATCGGTGTTCTTCTTAAGCAGGCCCGCCTTGAGGCAGGTCTTACCCAGCAAGAAGTTGCTGACATATTAAACACTAAAAAATCTGCTATTTCTCGAATTGAAAATCATGCTGAAGATATCCGTCTCTCAACCTTAGTGAATTACGCACATGCAGTTGGTAAAAGCCTTCAACTCAAGGTAGACTGATTACAGTGAACAAATCATTTGAAAGGGAGCGGGAAAAACTGCGGCTTTTTTATACGGCGTCGGTAAGAGTTAATTTCTGTGCTCTATAGCTGAAAGAGTTTCGCGTTTCCCGCCCCTTCCATTCTATCGTTACTCTCTTTCAAACTATAATTCTCAATTTCGATTGCTAACCAACATTAAGGACTTTTAGGTGAAGACAGCAATTTTGGCAGTTTGGTGATCTTGAAAAATGTTAATGCTGTTTTTTTATTGAATCCTTCCTTGATGCAAATATAACAAATTCACAAAACTAGTAGATTTCTATCACAAATCATGATATCGAAATCCCCAAACTAATCAGAAAAGAAAACATCGGCATTGAACAGTTAACCGTCTAAGAACATAAATTGGTGTGCAAGAACGGAGAAACCAAAGATGAACCAAAGCGAAAAGAAATGCCCATACTGTGGAGAGATGATCAGGGCGGAGGCAATCAAGTGTCGATTTTGTAAGGAGCATCTTGAAACACCTGCTGGGGGGTGCTTTGCAGGCGGCGAACGCGCCCGTCAAACCCCTCAAGGGCATGCCATTGGAACAGACACAGAAGTGTTTTTTGAGGGCACTATTTCTCGCTTCGCATTGGTTAGCCCCACCATAGGCATGGTTTTAGGGGTCTCCATCGCAATTATTATTGTTTCTTTGGGTCAGTCAGCTACGGGTGGGTCTGAATTCGCCAAAGTACTCGTACTGTTTGGTATTGGTGTGGGTATAATCGCGCTGTTGTATTGGATTTACAAATGGCTTGACCTAAAAAACAAAGTGTTCCGTATTACAAATGATCGCGTTGAGCTTGAACACGGGATACTCTCGAAAGCTGTGCGCAATATGGATATGTGGAGAGTTCAAGACATCACATTTAATCAGAGTTTGATTCAGCGAATTCTTGGCTTGGGGCGGGTAGTCATATTGTCGTCCGACAAAGACACCCCAGTACTCGAAGTCGGTCCGATTTACAACGCAAGATACCTATATGACAAGCTTAAAAAGGCCCAGCTTGAAGCCGACAGAAGACGTGGTGTCGTCCATATTGAGCAATAGGTAAATATTTAAATCTGTTATTAATTACATAAATATTTTTTAAAATCGTTTGTTTGTAGCATATTAACCCGAAGCTACATACCGAGTTATTAATGGAAGAAACGTGCTTTTTCAATATGGTCTATATAAAATAGTGGAAGTGTAGTTTCTTAGGAGGTGGAAGAATACGATTTTGGCGGTTTGGAGATCTCAATAAATCTTAATGCAGGTTATTTATTAAATCCTTCCTGTAACAAAGCGTGCGACAAATTTGCCAGGCATACAATCTTTCAAGCGGTATTCAATATTAGCTGCTGGCATATTGATTGCTGTTAATCGGCGTGGCAGGCAACAAAATGGCTTCCCGGTTGATCAACGAAAAGATTACAGGGAAACTTGTCACCCGAGGGCCCACATTACTGTATTGGTGTACTAAAAAGACGGAGAAGCATTAAAAATAATAGCCTAATGAGATCTGCACGTATTGGTCGGCCTTAAATTCCACAAGCGGATCTCTATCATCAACATTAGCCACTCCACGTATTTCCGCCGCTAATTTGAACGAATTGCCCAGGCGGCGGCTGGCCTCTAAGTAATAAGAACGCGAACTGTATTTAGTATCCTGAATCAAAGCAGCAAGAACCTCCGTGGACTGCATATCATTAAAAGACAACCGCACACCCGCCGCGATGTCGCGGTTCATGGTCTTAAATTCGCGTTCATCATAGAGATATTCCCCGAATACTCCAAAATCAGTCCCGGATAAAGCAATGTTTTCAAAAGTATATTCAAAACCGGTTGCCGATGCGAAAAAATTATCTGTCTGCCCGGAACGATGTATAGCCTCCAATTTCAAGAGCCATCCCCCAATGGTACATTGTATGTCCATTCCGATCTGATTAGTAATTTCATAGATAGGGATTAATTCACGTTCTCCGCGGCTGTCGAGCGTAAACACAGAGGAGTCGAACCGCGGTTCCCTGCTTGTACCGTAGAAATCCGAAATCCCAATGTCCCACGGACCAATTGTTTTGGACCAACGCACAGCAAAATCTGTATGCCATTGCTTCGCGTCCGATTCATAAACTGCCTTGTCGTTACTGATTAAAACAGAGGACCCTGGACGCCCATCCCTGCCGGGAAAAGTCCTTTCGCGGAATGCGGGCAAAACAAAAAGATTTAAATTACCCCAGTTCTGAATCAAGGTCAAATTAATCATGGGCTGTCCCAGTAGATCTTCCTCGTCGGGATTTTCGACCATATCGACTTGATTGATAATATTGACCAGGTGAACTGTCTCCGTTACCCCCCAGAAAACTTTGTCAATCCCGATGCGCAATTCCCATTGGCCACCGACTTTTTGCCACTTCAATTCACGGATATCCAAATGAGTCCGTTGCGGATCATTTTGGTCAAGCCTCACAAAAGGGATAAATGAGATGCTGTCGCGGGAATTGGCAAAAAGATGGTATAATTTTGGTTCAAAGGCTACAGAGAGATTGTGTTTTTCCAAATTGTCGCGGACAGGAGATTCAAAGAAATAGCGGTATTCCGCAGTCACATTCCCAGAAAGCTCAAGGGCATGCACGTTGGAACAAATGATAAAAAACATGCCCAGAGCCAACAAAAGCGCCGTAAGCGGATTTAGCAAAAATATTCGCAACATCATTAGTTAGACCGTTTCAAGGCATTTTGATCAAAATCCCGCTCTGTCAGGCCAAGCCTGAAACGGTATTTATCATAAGTTAATATAGTACTCCTGTTTTCCAGATGGTTTTGCATCTCCATGCGCATTGACCGCCAGTATTTTCCAAGAAATTGTTTGTATTCTTTCAATAACAAGGTCTTATAAAATTTATCCCCGCGATTATAATAATCAATTTTTAGAACCCGGTATTCCAACGTGTCATGCCAGACTATCATACGTTTATAACCGGAATGTTCATACGCCGGTACCCATTCCGACACGAAACAATCCATACCTGCGAATTGTTCGTTGCGGAGATACTTGTAGGTATATTTTCTAATGTCATTAGTACTGCTGAAATCCTCAAAGGAAAATTCGCTGCCCATAAAGGCCCCTGATTTATTATTGGACGCGATTCTTTTTACTCTCTTGAGAGCCGGCATATAAAGCCATTGATCATCAGGGTCAATGCCGTGGCTATAGGTCAGCAAAGCCATGCCCTTAACATCTGCCGGTTCGTCGAATATGCTCAAGGACCAGTCGCCGTCGTTATGGCGTTCCAAGGTGCGTACGCGCATACGGCGCTTCACCGAACTGCCATGTTCATTGACAAGCGTCATGGTAAAGACTTCTTCGCTGTCGCCGAATCCTTCGTCGCGGCGGTCAGCCTCGCGGGCAATGGTAAGTCCTTTGTCTTCTGCAAACAATAATTTTGATTCTGCCGCACATATGGCCATAAAGCTTAATGCGGATATCAGCGTAACGAAAAAGAGTTTTGACACTTTCATCTTGCCGCCTCCCCAGTGTGTTGCCTATTCTACCTGAAACTCCTTGCCAAACGGTTTAAACGTATAAATTATAACCGGTGTTAAAAACAAATCGGCAATCATGGCGGTAAAAACAGTAATGGCTAATATAACGCCGAAACTTGCCAGCACCGCGAGTTGCGAACTTAGATAGACAAGGAAGGAACAGAACAACACTACCGAAAAAATTATCACGGCATTCCCAACTGATTTTATGCTGTTATCTGCCGCCTCGCGGTAATTGCCACAGCGCAAAAATTCCATCCTCATCCGCGTCACAAGATGAACGGTATCGTCAACCGATATTCCGATGGCAACCGTTGCAATCATGACGCGGAAATAATCCAGATTCATTCCCATCCAGCCCATCGCGCCGAGAGTCATAAACACCGGCAGAAGGTTAGGAATCATGGCCAGCAGGCCGACCTTAACGGAACGGAATACCGCAATCAGAAAGCAAATAATCATCAATATGGCAATAAAATATCCTTTAGTCTGGCTGCTGGCAATATAATCGGCCATCTTCACCCATAAATACCCGATGCCGGTCAATTCCACTTTCGCAGCCTTAATCTGATTCTTGTCCATATAATCCTGCATATCTTTGACAAGACCGGCAAGAATATCCGAATCGGTGAAAATTGTGCGCAATTCGAGTACCGTGCGGGAATAGTCCTTCGTCACATAATCCTCAAGTTCCTTGCCCCCGGACATCTCATACATCAACAGATACTGGGCGATCAGGTTACGATCTTCAGGAAGTTTATAATAGGCAGGATCTCCGCCGTGGAAACTCTGATTCATGTCTTTTAACGTATCTACTATGGAATATGTCTTTTTAACGAGCTTGTTTTTATCCGCATAGGCCTGTAGCTTTTCCACCTGCTTCAGGACTTCCGAGTTCTTTATCCCGTCGGTTTGGCCGGTATCAAACACATAAGCCAAGTTCACCAGGCCACCCATGGCATTTTGCACGTAGGTTAGTGTCTTGCGGATCTCTGTATGTTCCTTGAACTCCTCAAGGAAATTAAAAGCGACTCTTAACTGCGAAATTCCGGCAAAGGAAAGCAGATACATTGCCGCGGCGGCTATTATTATTATGCGCGAATGCTTAAGATTAAATGAAACCAGCCAATGCAGAAAGCGTTGCAACATATCGCTAATCGGGTGAGAATGTTCCTTCTCCGGCGCCGGCGCATTCTTGCCGAAAGAAAGGAAAACAATCAGCAACGTAATCGATATCCCAAAGGCAAAGAGCACGCCCGCGCCGCCGAATATGGCAAACTCGGATAACGCTTCCAGAGGCGATCCAGCCATGGAAAAGAATCCGGCCGCCGTAGTCGTTGCGCAGACAAGGCTGGGAACGGCCACACTCACGAGGGTCTGTTTAATCGCTTCCCTGCGCTCCAGGCCTATCGCCCGGTTATGCTTGAATTCAGCAAGAATATGAATGGATTGCGCCACTCCGATTGCAGTCAGCATTGTCGGGGTCATTAAAAACATGACGTCCATGGGATAACCCATTAATCCCATAAAACCAACAGTGAAAACAAGGCTCAGCAAAACCAGCATAAGCGGCCCGATAAACCCGACAAACCACTTGCCGAAAAACAATATCAGGATAATGCCGACAACAAGAAATGTCCAAAGGGTGAGCGATCCGGTTTCCGAGCCGAGAACCTTATTGTAGGTCGTATTCATGGGCACGTCGCCGGTATAATAATATTTAATACCCTGATACTCCGGCCGGGCTAAAATCTCCCTTATCTTCATGTCACTGACCTGTGGATAAAGATTATCCATGCCATCGCCGCCCTTGGGATCGAGACGTAATCGCTCCGCCGGATCGGCACTCGACCTGGTCATTTCGATAACGATTGCGGCATTGGTTGCATCCTTGCTAATTAAGCCGCCGATATAGATCGGTTTTTTCATCACGATGTCGCGCGTCTTCAGCAACTCTGCCTGGGTCTTGGGAAAATCCAGCAGCAATTCGTGTATTTCTATGGTATCGCCCTTCGCCTCAATAAATTCCACGTTAGCGAGACTAGTAACTTCGCTGACAAAAGGAACTTCATTTTCCAGTGCCTCAGTCAAATGGGCGATTTTTTTCATGACATCGATATCGAACGGCCCGTAAGGCTTGTCCGGGGCGTTATAGAGAATATAGCTGAGTTCGTCAGAACCAAAATCTTTCTGATAGTTCTTGTAGTAGGTAAAAGTGGGATCGTTTTTATCAAAATAAGAATCAAAACTGTTGTCCTTGTGCAATTTCCCTGCAAAGTACAAACTTATGGCGATCAGAAATACATAAAAGATGACAACGGTCCAGCGGTGATCGAAAATCCATTCGCCCAGACGTCCAAATCCCATGCCGATTTTTTTCAGGTAATCGTTATTTTTTTGCATAATCTCTCCTTTGAAGATAGCCCCATAGGGGAAAAAACTGGAATTGAAAATCTGAAACTGAGGTTAGCTTTTGTTTTAATACAATAATAGATATCGTATATCAATAAAATTATACATAATTTCCATTTCGGTAAAACTTTCATGGATGCGGTGAACATCACCATCGACAAGACCTATTGTACCTCTCACTCAGAATTTATTCCTGGCGAATATGTGCAGCTGGCTATTAGTGATAACGGTTGC
Organism: Pseudomonadota bacterium; assembly: GCA_018901125.1. Lineage (GTDB taxonomy): Bacteria > Desulfobacterota > Desulfobacteria > Desulfobacterales > RPRI01 > RPRI01. The sequence goes on from JAHIFE010000175.1 coordinate 6,437, forward strand.
GGTATGGATAAGAAAATTTTGTCACATCTTTTTGAGCCATTCTTCACGACCAAAGGGATAGGCAAAGGCACGGAGCTTAGTTTTCCCACGGTTTATGGCATCTTCAAGCAGAATAACGGCTTTATCAATGTTTACAGCGAGCCAGGCAGGGAACGACTTTTAGGATATTTCCACCCAGGTACGTGGGTAAAGCCGATCGGGCTCTGCCGGAATGTACACATGGGGTAACCCTGCGTGGTAAAGAGACGATTCTCTTGGCGGAGGACAACCCTGACATTCTGAGTATGACCAAGTTGATGCTCGAAGGACAGGTTGCACAGTTATTGCTACAAAGCAATCATAGAGAAGCCATCCGCCTGGCCCGTGAGCATGCTATTGAGATCGACCTACTCATAACCGATGTGGTGATGCCCGAAATGAGCGGGCTGGATCTGGTTAAATCTCTGCTGGACCTCTATCCCAATTTCAAGCATCTGTTCACATCGGGGTTCGCGGCAGATATAATTGCTCACAATGGTGTGTTTGATGAGAGAGTGAATATCATCCAGAAGCCCTTTGGCATTAAGAACTTAGCCGCGAAAGTCCGTGAGGTGTTGGATTAGAAGTAGATGATGGCGTACCCAACATTACGAATAAAAATCATCGATTCTCAGTAAGGTTGCCACTATTTGTTTGTAGATATACGTAGCAAAAAAGATTCGGTTTATTTGGCGGAAAAAGTTTGTTATATAAAAGGGAAATAAGGGATGTATTAATCTTTTAAACTTGCTGGGAATCGTTCAAGCGCGCAGCCCGTATACCTCAGAATTTAAAAAAATTGTGTTAGGTTGCTTGAAACTATCCGTTCTCAGACAGGGGTAAGAAACATAGTGATTGTCTCCGGAGGTGGTGTGAAAATCCAAAGTTGAACTTGATATTTTCACAAAAACAGGGTACTCTGCCGGCATGATAAAAAGAGATATAACTACAGAACTGCTTGAGGCCTCAGGCGAATACCCGGTGGTAACAGTATTCGGGCCGCGCCAATCGGGAAAAACTACGCTCGTTAAGATGGCTTTTCCCGGCAAATCATATTATTCTCTGGAAGATCCGGATGTGCTTATGGCTGCTGAAACAGATCCGGAGCAGACTTTTAGGGACCCATTACGTGGTGGCCTCTTTGAAAATCTGGTTATAACGGAAATTCTAAAAGGACATCTTAATTGCGGGAAGCATCCGGAACTCTTCTTTTACAGAGACACACACGGCAATGAAGTTGATTTAATTATCAGAAATGGAAGAAAGCTGATTCCGGTTGAAATAAAATCAGCGGCAACCTTCACGCCCGACTTTCTTAGAGGTATTGAACAATTTCAAAAAACTGCCGGCGAAAGATGCGCACCTGGATTTGTTTGCTACAACGGCTCCTACGAATATACACTTAAAGGTATTCGTGTGTTGAATCCCATAAAAAATGGGAAGTTCGAAACAATTATATCTTCGTAAAAAGTCCGGGAAAGTACTGGGATGTTGATATATTGAAAAGTTAAAAAACATCACAAAAACAATAAAAAGATAATGATTTTAGAAAAAGAGAATAAGATGGGGAAAAATAATAACACGGAAAATAAAGATCCGCTCATCAACATGCTTAATGCTGCTACCAAAAATGATGATCATCTAAGTGAGTTAGCAAAACGGTTTGAAGATCTTAAACAAGATTGGCCTATTGAACACGCAAGGCGTATTTACAAAAAAATCGGGAATCATGAAAAATATCTTGAGCTCCGCTCACTAAAAATGCATTACGGTGCGGATTACTATGATTTAGCTTCATTTTATTGGGGAATCGGAGAAAAAGATAAAGCCATTAATACTGCTAAAAAAGGTATGGATTTAGCTGAAGGCAGAATGGATGAGCTAAGAATGTTCCTGGCTGAAAGGGCAAAAGAGGCAGGGGATCGGGAAACTTATTTGAAGTATTATTTTTCTCAGAAAACAGATTGTCTTACGTTAACTTCTTATAAAGAATTTGAAGAAGAATGCCGAAAAGAAGAATGGGAAAAATACGAGGATAAGATACTTGACTTGTTGAAAAAAGATTTTAATATTCAGGCTGTAAAAATTCATTTGTATAGAAAAGAATATGAAAAGGCTCTTCAGTATTTTAAAACCCATTCCGGATCTGCTTATTATTTTTCAGGTGATTCCGAGGTGTTTTCAGTAGCAAAAGAACTTGAAGCTCGATATCCAACGCAAATACTTTCATTTTATAAATTATCTATTGGTAACCTTAACGTATCGGCATCAAGAAAAGTCTATTCTCAAAATGCCGAAGCAGTCGCAAGGGTTCGACGAGTCCTTGTTGATGTTATGAAAAGACCCGATGAATGGAAAAAATTCGCGTTGCCTATAAAATTAAACAATATTAAAAGACCTGCATTTCAGGAAGAGTTCTCAAGAATTATCCCTGATTGGTATAACTTATAAAAGCTCCCCGCCGCAGGCAACTGGAAATGGGATTGCTATTGCAGTTTAATAAGCTCCGGACTTTTCATGCAGTAACTTTTCTGCCAAAGGGGATGCCGAGTTTGCGCATTTTCGTACGTAGAGTTGAAGGGTTTATTTTAAGAAGCTTTGCCACGCCTTTTTCGCCCTCTATACGGCCACCGGTTATCTTTAATGCCTTTATAATTGCTTGTGAGTTTACTGCTTCAAGACTGAAAGTACTTTCCATGTCAGGTGCGGGTATCATGGTATTTGTTCGAGGTATACTGTATCCTATATTGTCAAAGGTAAGCGGTTGCTTCCTGTTGAGGATAAGAGCGCGCTCTACAGCATTTTGTAATTCTCTGACATTGCCGGGCCAGTTATAATTCATCAGTTTGTCAATAGCTCCCGAAGCGAGGGTAGGAACTTCTACAAAACCCATTTCCCGGTTCTTCTTCATCATGAAATATTGGACTAATACCGGAATATCGGCGCGTCGGTCACGTAGAGAAGGAATCACAATGGGAAATACCTTGAGGCGGAAATAGAGATCCTCGCGGAACTTACCTTCAGCCAGCATGGTCTCCAGATTGCGGTGTGTAGCTGCGATGACGCGAATGTCTACCTTGATAGTCTCTATTCCCCCAACCCGTTCAATCTCCTTCTCCTGAATCACCCGCAAGAGCTTGATCTGTGCTCCCGGCGTTAACTCACCGATCTCATCAAGAAAGATCGTTCCGCCCTGGGCCCGCTCGAAGCGGCCGCGTTTCTGAAAAAAGGCTCCTGTAAAGGCTCCCTTCTCATGGCCGAAAAGCTCACTGTCCATAAGGGATTCCGGGATAGCGCCACAATTTATCTTAATAAAGGGACCGTTTCTGCGCAGCGACAGATTATGGATGGCTGTAGCTATGACTTCTTTCCCGGTTCCCGTTTCCCCTAACAAGAGAACAGGGCTTGTCAGGGGCGCTACCTGGCCGACCATTTCCATGACCTGCTTTAAACCAAAATGTGCGCCAACGATCTCTTCTCCCGTTTGCTGCCGCAGCTCTTCCTGTAAATACCGGTTGTCATCCGTCAGGATCTCTTTGAGTCGCAAAACCTCCCGGTAACGAAGATAATTGGAAAGGGCCATAGCAAAGGGTTCGTTCAAAAGCGAAAACAGTCGTATATGTTTCTCAGAATACTTTTTAACTCCGTTATTGCCGACAAAAATGCCGGCGATAAAATCCCATTCCAGCTTTGGACCGATCGCCATAAAAGTTGCATCAGGATAGCCCGTCACTTCTGATATATAACCCATCAACGGATGTTTGCCGATTCGGTCGGCTACCAATACCTTAGGTCTCATCTGAGGGTTTGTTTTCATTTCCTCGATTAGTTTTTTTGTATCTGCCATTGTGACGCTTTTGATGGAGGTAAGTTCTCCTCCGCTTAAATCTGCTTTTGCAATGATTTCTGCAATCTCGTGGACAGGATCATAAACAGCGATAAGCATGATATCCGCCGGTATATAGTCACGGATGAACATAAAACAATCCCAAAGAGATTTTTCGATCTCCAGGTTGCTGCAAATCCGTAGCGTGGCTTCCCGGAAAAAAGAATTTTCATCTATTCTCATGAGCATCTCCAATTATTGGTGTGTAAAGTCTGTCTTATACCATAGTTAAGCATATTACCCATGGAATACAACAGATAAAACTGTTAAATTTCATGGGTAATGTTGCTACCTTTGCTTAAGCATTTGTATTTATAGATATAAATATTTTGGCATGATTTAAGCTAAAGTAATAAAAAAACAGATAAATCTAAATAAAACATCCGGAGATATTTTCCGTTTGCAAGAAAGTGAACAACGCAAAAGCTGCATCGGTATGAACGGGTCTATCTGAGCAAATAGCGAACCTGAGCGGATTATGTTTTATGTTACTCCCACTTTGAAATAGAGGGTAAAAGAATTGTGGCAGATTCAATGGAATCCCATGAAGTGGGGAAATGATAATATTTAGGAAGGAGGTTGTTCATGCTTACCAAATACGATGAGTTCCTTTGCCATCAATTTCCCTCCACCTTCGACCACGTGGCAGACAGTGGCGATAATTGGCGGGAAAACGTCTGGTGCTGCGCCTATGATGTTTCAGGAAAGATTTTTTTGAGTGCTGTTTTCGGGGTTTCCACCAATCGCAATGTGATGGATAGTTCCGGCTTGCTTACCATAGACGGTAAGACGCAATACAACATCAGGGCATCGCGGGAGCTGCGGCCCCGCAATGATGAAGTAAAGGTTGGCCCCCTTTCCTACGAGGTAATTGAGGGGCTGAAAACGGTTAAGTGGCTATTGGCGGAAAATGAGTATGGCATAAGTTGGAAAGTGGAATTCGAGGCCCGGATGCCCCCTCACGAGGAAAAGCCCCAATTTGCCCGCAGCCGTGGCCGGATGCAGGAAAACATGTACCGTTACGGGCAGTCGGGAAGGGCCATGGGCTGGGTAAAGGTAGAGGGTAAAACCTATGACATCGATCCTGATAGCTGGATCGCCCACAGGGACCATTCCTGGGGTTTGCGCTGGCACGCTAACCTGCATGCAGAAGAGCAGGGTTTGCAGCCTCCAGAGCCGATGTTGGGCATCACGTTTGATTGGAATATTCTTCAATTCGAAAAATGGAATATACTTTCCACACATAGGGAAGACTATCACGGTAAGCAATTGGATTTCAGCGGTGGCCTCTGCTATGCGTACAGCGATTCCAGGCCGGAACTGAAGCTTGTTGGCGAAACAATAGAAATTGAGTTGGTTCCGGGCACCAAACGGATGAAGGCGGGGCGGGTCGTATATACAGCAGCCGATGGCTCCAGTATTGAGATCTCCTTTCGTGTCGTAACGGTTATCTACATACATGCCGGCGGTTACTGGCCTTACAAGGGATATCGGCTCGGAAGGTGGATGGGATCTGAGTGGATTGAAGGGGAAAAGCTGGATATCACGGATCCCGCCGTATTGAAGAACATTTCCGAGGGGCCCACCTATATGGTGGAATGCCGCTGTGGCAATGAGACCGGCACCGGGATGATTCAGTTTGGTATTCACGGAAAACATCACCGTTATGCGCCATGAAGGAGACTATCATGTCAAAAGAGATGGACATAGAGAATATCCGGGGCAGACTAAAGGAATGGTTTAAGAGCAAAATTCCCCAGGCAAGCCAAATTTCGCTTTCACCTTTGAAAAAACCGGTATCCGGGCTTTCCAATCAGACCTTTTTTTTCGAACTCAGTTGGTGGCAAGCCGGGGAGATGCGGGTGGAGAATTTAGTTCTGCGCTGTGCCCCTACGGGTTTTTTGATGTTTCCCAAATACGATATGAAAGAACAATTTATATTAATGAAGAATCTGGAGAATACTGCCGTACCTGTTCCAAGGTCGCGATGGCTGGAGGAGGATGAATCTGTAATCGGCGTTCCTTTCTACATCGTGGATCAGGTTCAGGGATGGATTCCCGGTGACCATCCGCCCTATCATGTGGCTGGGCCCCTTTACGAGGCAACACCGGAGGAAAAGGCCAGGATATGGTGGAAGGCCGTGGATATCATGGCTAAGATCCATACCCTCGACTTGGGGGAGGTGGATCTTGGCTTTCTGGGGGTTCCCAAAGGCGGCACAGACCCCATTGATCAGGAGATAGCATATTACGATAAGATGCTTAAGATGAATGAGGAGCCACCTCCGCCTATACTGGAACGCACCAGAAACTGGCTCAAAGAAAACATTTTTGAACCTAAGCATGTTTCGTTGTGTTGGGGGGATGCCAGACTGGCTAACCTGATGTACCAAAGCGATGAGGTTGTAGCAGTACTGGACTGGGAAATGGCATTCCTTGGAGATCCGGAATCCGATCTGGGGTGGTTCATCCATATGGACTGGGCTACCAGCGAAGGTCTCCAGACCAAACCATCTCCACGTCTTGCGGGGCTTCCGGGAACACAAGAAACTCTTGCCCACTATGAGCGGATAACAAATAGAAAAGTAGAAAATTTTTTCTATCACGAAGTATTTGCAACCTGGCGTATGGCAGTGGTGTATACCAGGTTGGCGAAACATCAAAGATTCATATCCAACTTTACTAAAATCGATATTACCCGGTCGCATTTTGACAAGCTGACGCGATTATTGTCTCTGTAAGATGCCGGATATGATCCTGAACCGCAACAGCAAGCGGATCTTAAATCAATTAAAAGTTTTTACGGTTGCTGCTAAGCAATGCTGTGAGAGCCGGTTTCAAAACGCCCCATTTTGGCCGATCTCTGCGTTGGGCTCAAATTTCAATCCTCGAAATACTATGTTGTATGCTGAATCTGAAAGCTGTGGTTTAGAAGGAGACCTTCTCGTTCTTCATGTTAAAATGGTTTCACAGGTACAGCGGTATATCAGAACCGGGATTACATACGGGGGGGATGATAAAGCTATTGTGGTTCATTCTTAAGACTTAAGAATTTTTTCGTAGTCAAATTTCTGTTTTTCGGTTTTCTTAGATTTAAGAATCCTATATTGACTGAGGAATTTTGAAGAATTTAAGGGCTAAACAATGATATCTTTATATTCAAACTGCACCTTTTCGTCCAAAGGGGATGACGAGTTTGCGCATTTTTGCCCGGAGCGTAGAAGGATTTATTTTCAGAAGCTTTGCTGCACCCTTCTCCCCGCCTACACGACCATCGGCCATCACCAGGGCCTTTATAATCGTTTGGGAGGTTACTTGTTCAAGGCTGGTGCTGGTTCCCCTGTCATTCTCGGATTTCGTGACAGATGCACGGGGGATAATGCCACTCAGATTGTCAAAGGTCAGTGGTTGCTGTCTGCTGAGAATAAGAGCGCGCTCTACAGCGTTCTGTAGTTCCCGGACATTGCCTGGCCAGTCGTAATCCATCAGTTTGTCGATTGCTCCGGGCGCGAGGGTGGGGATTTCAACAAAGCCCATCTCCCGGGTCTTCTTTACCATGAAATACTGGATCAGGGCGGGAATATCGGTATATCGGTCACGCAACGGCGGAATCACAACGGGAAAAACCCGGAGGCGGAAATAGAGGTCTTTGCGGAATTTGCCTTCCGCCAGCATAGACTCCAGATCGCGGTGCGTAGCTGCAATTACGCGGATGTCAACCTTGATGGTTTCTGTTCCGCCAACCCGTTCTATCTCCTTTTCCTGGATTACCCGTAAAAGCCTGATCTGCGCTCCCGGCGTTAACTCGCCGATCTCATCAAGAAAGATCGTGCCGCTCTGGGCCCGTTCGAAGCGTCCGCGTTTCTGAAAAAAGGCTCCTGTAAAAGCTCCTTTTTCATGGCCGAAGAGTTCGCTGTCCATTAGGGATTCGGGTATAGCACCGCAATTCACCTTGATAAAAGGGCCGTTTCTGCGTGGAGATAGATTATGAATAGCCGTGGCAATGACCTCTTTGCCGGTTCCGGTTTCTCCCAACAACAAAACAGGGCTGGACATGGGCGCCACTTGATTAACCATTTCCATGACCTGCTTTAAGCCGAAATGTGCGCCGACGATTTCTTCTCCTGTTTGCTGCCGCAATTCTTCCTGCAAATACCGGTTATCATCTGTAAGTATTTCCTTGAGTCGCAGAAGCTCACGGTAACGCAGATAATTGGAAAGAGCTATGGCAAAGGGTTCGTGCAAAAGCGAAAACAGCCGCACATGTTCTTCAGAGTACTTTTCTCCCCCATTCTTACCGACAAGAATTCCGCTAAGAAAATCCCATTCCGGTTTTGGCCCGATCGCCATAAATGCTGCATCAGGATGCCCTATAATTTCCGACATATATCCCATAATGGGATGATCGCTGAATCGGTCTGCCACAAAAACCTTCTGTCTCATCTGAGGATTTATTCTCATTTCCTCGATAAGTTGTCTCACTTCTGCCGGGGCGACGTTTTTTATGGAGGTAAGTTCTCCTCCGCTTAAATCCGCCTTTGCAATGATTTCCCCAGTCCCGGTTACCGGATCATAAAGATCGATATGCATGATATCTGCCGGGATATAGTTACGGATGTACATAAAGCAATCCCACAGCGCTTTTTCAATCTCCAGACTTCCGCAGATTCTCAGCGTAGCCTCCCGGAAAAAATAATTTTCATCTATCGGCATGAACATCTCACATTGAAAATAAAATAATTTAATGAGCCAGTTTCAAAACGTCCCATTTTGGCCGATCTCTGCGTTGGATGAAAATTTTAATCCTCGAAATACTCCATGTATTCCTGCGGTTAAAATTTTCACCCGCCTTGATCTTGACCAAACTGAAACGTTTTGAAAGTGGCTCTAATGTATTCTATTTAACACTTTGACACAATAAATGTCAAATATGATATATAAAAATGTCAAATATGATATTATTGATTTCTGTGTTCGTTTAACTATCTGTATTTACTAATATAAATATTTAGGCACGTTTTGTGCTCAGAAAATATAGATTAAAGGGGATAAAGATATAGTATAATTGTTTTCCAATGAATTTCTGTTTTAAGTTTGCTAATAATAAAATAAAACTAAAGGAGAAAAGATACAAATGAAACAATCTCGAAAATTAAAATATTCAGGATTGTCACTGTATTTATTTTTTGTTCTTCTTTTTTGTTGCGGTATCGTGCAGGCTAAAGAAACAGTTGATTACGGGAACCTCATTCCTTTACAAGTAAACCAAATAGCACCCCACTTCATACAAGTTTATCAGATTATCTGGATGACTGTACTGCTCGTGGGTATCATTGCTTATGCGATATATAGACTCATAAGCCATAAGGACTCAATTCTTCTCTTCACGATGGGTGCCGGGGTTATCGCCTTTTTTAATGAGGCGAACCTTGAAGTCCTTGTCCACGTTACAATGCCGGCAAATGCAATAATGCCTGTATACCGGGCATATGGAATAATCATGCCGTTGTGGATGCTGATTGGTTACATCGCTGTATTTCCGCTAGTGTCTTACATTGCCTACCGTTACCTGAAAAAGGGATTGGACACCAGAGGCTTTATCATTCTGTGGGCTGTGTTTTGTCTGTTTGACTTTGTGGCGGAGGTCCCAGGCGTCGCTATGGGGGCATATGTGTATCAACCGCCCCAAATGCTTAGCGTCTTGGGTTTTCCGTTGTATAACATTTGGATCAATGGGACCTCATGGCTCCTGGGTGGTGTTCTGATGTACTTTTTTGTGCCGGTGCTGACGGGCTGGAAACGGCCACTCATTTCCTTCTTGCCATTCTTTGCATTTGCCGCCGGGTGGGGCATAATGGATGTTCCGATTGTATGTGCGCTGAACATTGCCGGGATGCCTGTCTGGGGTCAGTGGGTGCTGTGGTTTGTTTCGCTTGGACTTAGCGTTCTCATAATAGTCGCTTTGCATAATATGATTACTGTAACATCCAAGACGAGATGGAAATTGCCGTGGGCAACGTTGGACAAGCAAGTAGCGGCATAAGCGAAAGTGTCTGAGTAAGTCTTTGTTGTATTTCTAAGAATAGTTTTTTTATCTTAATTGGGATAATAATTTTAGAACAATATAAGTGTGTTCTGAGAGAGTAATTAAAGAATACAATCATGGAAAGGAGTGAAAAATGAATGTAGTACGAGTCAAAGAACATCATCCATTGTATAGTGAATTGTCGGTGATTGTTGGTTCCAAATATACAACAGATAGCGACTTTGCCGTGTGGGCATATTCCCGCGATTCAAGTCCGGTTCCTGGCAAAGTTCCGGGAATAATCGTAAGACCCGGCAGCACCGAGGAAGTATCGGAGATCATCAAACTGGCAAATATAACTCATACCCCGGTAATCCCACGGGGCGGAGGCGCCTCTATTTTTGGTTTTCCGGCAGGTATTCCCGGAAGAAGTATAGTAATTGACACGACACGGCTGGACAAATTAATTGAGATCAATGAAGAAAATATGACGGTAACCGCTGAGGCCGGCATCGGTGTATGCGAGCTGGGAACCAAGTTGACCGAAAAGGGATATTATGCAAATCTTGTCTGGGCTCCATATTATGCGGATACACTTGGTGGCCTGATAGGTGGCGTTATGGGTGGAGGCTGGTCGACGAGAACTCAAGTAGTAGGACCCAATGCGAATCATATACTGGGTATGAAAGTGGTTACGCCCACCGGAGGCATAATTCAAACCGGGGGAGGTCCGGGAACTAATGTGCATCGTAAAACCACCTTCATGCGCGATGGGGGCGGACCCGATACGACCGGTTTGTTCATCGGTGATGGAGGAACATTCGGCATTAAAACCGAAATAACGCTTTCAATTTACCCCCTCGAAACGGTTGCCAAACCAAGAGGCTTTCTCTTCAAGAGTTTTGATGATATCTGGAGCGCGATATCCAAGTTGATGGCGATAGAGCCCTTTCCTTATACGAATCTTGTCGGACTTGCACCCAATGCCACGGCGCTGTTTATGAGTGATCCTTGTTGGGTTTTATTATGCTATACCAGAGGATATGAGGAAGAGGAGGTAACAACCAAGATTAAGGTAGTAGATGAGGTTTGCAAGGCGGCAGGGGGGGAACTAGGTTCGGAAGCGATTCATATGCAGGCCAGCGCCGCCGGCACCGGAGAAATGTATCGTGAAATGGGCAAGCTTGCTTCGATAGGTATGTGGGTATTTCTTGAGACGCATGTTCCCAAAGAAGATCTTCCGAGACTCTTTAACAAGTATGCTGAGCTGATTGATCAAAGATTCGAGGAAAAAGGCATAAAGGAATATGGCGGTATCAGAATGGATGTTATGTTGCCTGTGGGGCACGGCGAGTGCTATCTTTCGACAAATGTTTACTGGCAGGTAAATGTTCCGGAAGCAAGAAAGAAAGTTATGGAAATAGCTGATGAATTCGTTAATGTAACGATAAATGACGGGCTGTTTGCAACAACCGCCCAGCGTATACCCGCCGGAGTAACAGGCGCCAACTGGTCACCCAGTTACTATGAATTTATGCGCACCTTGAAGAGGGCTATGGACCCCAACAACATCATTAATCCCGGACATTGGGGACTATAAAGAGGAGGATAGAAAGATATGTTAGAGAAATATCGTTATAATGTTGCCAGATGTGCAAGGTGTGGTATCTGTCGAGCAAAATACTCCGAAAAGGTTCATTATGTTTGCCCCGTCAGGGAGCATACCGGAGGATTTGAACATTATTTCAGCAGAGGAAGAGTTGCTGTTGCCGCAGGAATTCTGGAGGGCGCCATTGATTATTCTCCAGAACTTGTTGATGTGCTTTATACCTGTCTTGGCTGTAAAAGTTGCGTGGAGCAATGCGGGTCAGTAGATATGAGAAACGGCAAATCCCTGGTTGATACGGCAAAAATAGTCCGTGAAATGAGAGAAGATGCGATTGCATTGGGTTTGGAACCCAAAATAATGCAGGAACTTCACGCTACCGTATCTAAAACCAAGAACACCTTTGGGGGAAACCTGGAGGAGAAGAATAAACTGGCTAAAAAGTTTGAACTCCCGGAAAAGGGTGACACAATCTTTTTTTCCGGGTGCTATGGTGTCTATCGGGATCGTAAAGAAGCGGAAGCGACAATAAAAATTCTCAAGGCTACAGGAGCAGCACCCGCATATCTGGCCGATAAGGAGTGGTGTTGCGGGGTTATGGAGTACTGGGGCGGCAATACCAAAGTGGCTAGAGATATGGCCCTGCATAACCTTGAGGCCTTAACTACAGCAGGGGTTAAGACATTGGTAACCGCATGTTCCGGTTGCTTAGATACCATTAAGGATATATATCCCGAGATTATAGAAGACAAGCTTCCCTTCAAGGTCATTCACATAAGTGAATATCTGGCGGATCTGGTTGAGAAAGGGGAGTTGAAATTTACCAAAGAGATCAATAAAACCGTGACCTACCATGACCCCTGTCATTTAGGAAGGCACGCAAGGATATTTGACGCACCCAGGAAAGTAATCGAAAGCATACCCGGTATCACACTCAAGGAGATGGAAAGAAACAGAGAGGCTTCCGGTTGTTGTGGTAGTGGCATAGGGGCGGTTAGGGCATTGGAACCTGATTTAGCATTGGCTATTACCAATGACAGAATTAAAGAGGCTGTAGCAACGGGTGCCGAAGTCCTTACATCGGCCTGCCCCATGTGTGTGGAACAACTTACGCTGGCAGGTAGGGCATCAAAGGCTAAACTGGAATACATAAATCTTCCGGCATTGGTGGCTGAGGCTATGGGGCTATAATTTGGTTTCGGGTGTCAGGCGTCAGGTGTCAGAAACTAAACTGCTGACACCTGAACACTGAAAACTGATCCCTTATTTATATTTCGAAAGGAAAGAAAATGGCAGAGATTAACGGATATGATATGCCCGATGATTTGTACTATCATAAGGAACACATCTGGGCCAGGGTTGAATTCAAAAAGGTCAGAGTTGGAGTAACTGATTTTGCGCAGAAATCGGCTGGCGATATAGTTTATGTCGACCTGCCGTTTGAAGGAGATGAAGTAAAGCAGGGTGAACCATTCGGCAAGATGCAATCCGCCAAATGGATTGGCGAATTGTATGCGCCGATAAGCGGTGAAATCATTTCAGTCAATGAGATTTTGGGCGGGAAACCTACACTGATAAACCAAAGCCCATATGAATCCGGCTGGGTAATTGTTATCAGGCCAAGTAATCTTGAAGAAGAACTTAAGACACTGATGACGCATAAGACCGGATTGGCGGATTGGTTACAAGGAGAAATAGACAGGGTTAAGGTCCAAACGGAAGGAGCGTAAGAAATATCTGATGTCTGTATATGAAGATATAGCGGCAATAGTCGGTGAGGAAAGGATAAGCGAAAGCAATCTTGATCGTATTTGCTATAGTCATGATCTGGCTCCTCTTCCTGATGATTTGCTTAAGGGATTTGGGGCAACCAAACCTGATGTTGTTGTTAGGCCCGGCAATTTATCACACGTTGCAGACATCATGAAATATGCATCCGGTAAGAACATTCCCGTTTCACCCAGGGGCGGAGGTTCATGGGGGCTTGGAGGAGTTATTCCGGTTGGCGGAGGAATTGTTTTAGATTTAAGCGGAATGAACCGCATTATAGAAGTAAACATTGAAGATGAGTATGTGACGGTAGAAACCGGTGTAGAGTGGAAACGACTAACAAATGCTATCAAAAAACATGGATTTTATGTTGGTGCTTGTCCTACAAGCGCTCCGGTTGCTACTGTCGGCGGTTATATTTCAACAGGAGGTTCTTCCGGCATAGGTGTTTCTCAGCACGGGCCGCTTGGTGACCATATAATATCTCTAAAAGTTGTACTTGCAGATGGAACGGTTGTCCAGACGAACCCATGGGATTCATGGGTTTTTGTAGGTTCTGAAGGAACTTTGGGAATAGTTTGTGAAGCAACCATCAAGATATTCAAGAAGAGTAAAATGAAACATATGCTGTTTGGCTTTGACAGCCTTGATGCCGGATTGGAGGCTGTTATAAAGTTAAACGAAATAAATCCTTATTATTTTACAATTATGGATGATGGCTTTATCAGGTTGTTAAAAGAAAAAGGAAGTCAGCTTCCTGAAAGTAAAATGATATTGTCGATTACTTTAAATGATATGGACGGTGTGCAGGAAGAAAAAGAAAAAATAATAGAATCAGTTTGCCGTGGAACCAGATTATCTGATGATATGGCTGAAGAAGAATGGGAAAACAGATATAAGACAGCACTTAGCATTAAAAGCCTTGGGCCTACGCTGTTGACACAGGAAATCAGACTTCCTGCCAGATTTCTGGGGCAGGCGCTGAGCGAATGGAAAACCGTTTTAAAGGGAAAAAGGTTCGCTTTCAAAGGTGTTTGCAGTGATAATGGGGCTATAAATCTTTTTCCTGTAGTACTGACAGATGAAAGAAATAAAAATGAGTTTATTAAGACTCTTTCTTATACCCGTGAAATTGCAAGAATTGGAAGAAAATATAATGGCGATGTTTATGGTATAGGACTTTTTAACTCAAACCAGATGACAGATATTCATGGCAAATCACTTGAAGTAATGAAAGAGATAAAAATGATTTTGGATTCAAAGAACATACTTAATCCGGGTAAAACGGTTGAAAGCCCAATCCCTGATTTCTTCTTATCTTTTATTTTCACACTGATGAAACATGCGACACCTCTTTTTGCTTTCCTTGCAAAAAGCGTAAATCGCCTTCCGGATAGTTTTGTAAATAATGCTTCAAAGTTCTTAAAGGGTAGAAAGTGAAACAACAAATAAACGATTTAATATCCAAGGATGTTTATACCTGTGCCAGCTGCGGCTTCTGCCGTTTTGGGTGCCCCGTATCCAAGAATGTGGGTTTTGAAAGCCAAACGGCAAGAGGAAGAATGTATCTTCTGAAAAAATATCTTGAGGGCGGATTGGAATATGACAAAGATTTGATTGAATCATTTTATACTTGCGCTTTATGCGGAAACTGTAATGAGATCTGTCCGACAGGTGTTGATTATCTTGAAATTGTCTCACATTTAAGAAAACAGTTCGTAGAATCGGGGAAACTTCCTGAATCCCAAAAAATGTTAAGAGATAATCTGACAAAATGCGGAAATCCTTTTGCCAAGGATAAAGAAGAAAGAGGGGCATGGCTTCCTCCCCAATACCGTGAGCCCAAAAAAAGCAAATATCTTTATTTTGTAGGCTGTTCATCTTCATATTCTTCTACAAGAATCGCCAAATCAATTATGAGAATATTAGAGAGTGTGAAATTTGATTTTACTGTAATGGGAAATCTGGAAAGCTGCTGTGGAGATCCTTTGTTTCGAATGGGTGAAGAAGATCAGGCAAATGCATTGATGCAGAAAAATATTGATGTATTTGATAATCTTGGGGTTGAAACTATTTTTGCCTCCTGCGCCGGATGTTATAAAACATTAAAAAACAAGTTTCCAAAAAAATATAAGGTGCTGCATATAACCCAACTTCTCCATCAGTTGGTTGAACAGAAAACACTAGTATTCAAAAAAGAACTCCCCAATAAAATTATATACTTTGACGGATGCGACATAGGAAGACATTGCAAAACTTATGAAGAACCCAGGGAATTGTTGAAAGCAATCCCGGGGGTTGAATTGCTTGAGTTCGACTACAACAGAGATGAAGCCATGTGTTGCGGAGGCCCTTTTGCAGCGAGTGATCCGAACCTTGCGGCAAAAATAGCCGAAGACAGAGTGAGAGAAGCGGAAGAACAAGGAGCAGAGATCATTGCCACCGCCTGTCCCACCTGTATGGTTAATTTGAGGGAAGGGGCAAGAAGAATAGGAAGTGAAATAGAAGTTCAGGATATCACATTAATGCTGCCAAAATTAATTCGGTGAAAAATTGAATAATATACTTAAATGGATAGATACAGAAATTGTTGAGTTAAACGGCGACGCTACTATTAGCGATGTTAATGCCGAACTGGGAGAATATTGCCTTCCTGTTGAGCCGTTAAGCGCAAAAAAAACAATCAGCCGGTTTGTTAAAGAAGGCGGGATAGGGTATAATTCCCTGCGAAACGGAACGCTCGGTTCTTCAATATTTCAGTTGTCCTCAACATTTTCCGGTACCAAGTTTACTTATGGCAGCAAATATAAAACTCTTTACAATGCAGGGTATCCATTGCACAGGATCATCGAGGCGCCATCATTTTTTAAAGAAATGACCCAAAAATTTGACCAAATAGAAAATATAGTATTGCCTGTCAGAAAAAATAAAGCCGTAGAACTGACTTTTAACAATGGCCAACTTGATCAATTTAATCAAAATCATACCCCTGACCATGCATCCAATATTATTTTTATTAATGATTTTGGAGCTAAACTAATGGGCTTGGAAGGAGAAGGAGTTGTTACAACTTATCTTCGTTACAACCAGACGAATGGAGAAATAAAAAAGGGAATATGGGAAAAAAGGTTTCTGGAAGACATGATTCCTGATGATCACAATACTATAAAGTTTCTTACAATGAACAGCCGGGTTACGGAAATATATAAGGTTTTTAATGAAAACTCAAAAGGTCTTTTTTTTGCATTACGTGTACATAAGGGTATCCTGGTTTTGATGTCCGGGGAAAAAAGACAGCTTGATACGATCGGTGAAAGTATTCGTAGTATTCCTCTGACCTTTGAAATAGGGGCTTTATAATGGATGATTGGCGGTTATTGGATACGGGAGTCTTAAGCGCAGCAGAAAACATGGCCTTAGATGAGGTGATATTAGAGGCGAGAAGTAAGGAATTTATTCCCAATACCCTTCGTTTTTTACAATTTAACCCACCGGCGGTCCTGGTCGGCTACTATCAAGGCGTAGAGCAGGAAGTGAGAACAAAATATTGTCGGGAACAAACCATTGATATTAACAGACGAATGACCGGGGGCGGGGCTATATTTTTTGACCGTTCGCAGCTTGGCTGGGGGATATATGCCTTAAAAAAAGATATAGGAGCTGCAAATTTAGAGATATTATTTAAAAAGATATGTCAGGCCGTTATTCTTGGGTTAAAGAGGTTTGGCATTGATGCTAAATATCGGCCTAAAAATGATATAGAAGTAGCAGGCAAAAAGATTTCAGGAACAGGCGGCACTGAAGAAAAAAGCGCATTTTTATTTCAGGGAACCCTGCTTATGGATTTTGACGTTGATACCATGCTTAAATCTCTCCGAATCCCAACTGAGAAGTTAATGGATAAAGGGATAGAGTCCGCCAGAGAACGCATTACATGTCTTAAGTGGGAACTGGGATACCTGCCAAAGTTGAGCGAGGTCAAGGATGCGATCAGAGAAGGCTTCGAAGAAACATTTAAAATCAAATTTGCAGAAGGCCGATTGACAGAATATGAACAGGGGCTGCTTGCGAATAAGATAGATAGATTTAAATCGAATGAGTGGATTTATCAAAGAAAAGGATCTGTTGAAAAACTTCCGATCTTAACCTCAAGTTACAGAACAAAAGGCGGATCAATTCAGGTTTCTTTAGCTATTAATGTTGAGACCAATATCATTCAGAGTGTTTTAATTACGGGTGATTTCTTTGCCCATCCGAAAAGCGCCTTATTTGACCTGGAAGCGGCCTTAAAATTTACTCGTGCTGAAAAAGAAAGAATACAGGAAGTAGTTTATGATTTCTTTGAAAAGGAAAAGGGGTTATTTCCGGATATATCTCCTTCTGATTTTGTCGATGCAATATATGAGGCGGTAGAAAAAGGTGAATGCTTAAAACATGGAATCTCTTCGCCTGAAGCTAACAGGATCTTTACCGTAAATGGTACTTTTGATGAGATAATCAAACAGAAACCATCTTACTTATTGCTTCCATATTGCGCCAAGCTTGTTGATTGTGAACATAGACATAAGAGGGAGTGCGTGGACTGCGGGGAATGCAGTGTTGGTGATGTTTATCGTTTGGCAAGTGAAAAAGGATTAAGCCCTGTTACTATTACCAGTTTTGAGGACTTGATGGAAACCCTTGCCGATATGGAATCTAAAGGGATTAAGTCTTATATCGGAAGCTGCTGCAGACAGTTTTATATCAAACACCGGAAGGACTTTGAAATGGCAAAGCTTTGCGGCATATTGATCGATATTGAAAATACTACCTGTTATGAACTGGGAAAAGAGAATGAGGCCTATAGCGGTGTCTTTAAAGGTCAAACCGAACTGGATGCAGGATTGATCAGCAAGATATTGAATAGTTGCGAGCAGTAATGATTCTGCGCAAGGTGGGTAATTGAGCCGGAAATTAAACTATGATTTAGTGATAGTTGGAGCAGGGCCTGCGGGTACTACGGCAGCTAGTATTGCATCCGGGAAGGGAATTCGCACATTAATAGTAGAGAAGAAGACCTGCATAGGATCGCCGGTTCAATGCGCTGAACATATTCCCAGACTATTGACGCAACAGGTTAATTTTAATAGCCGTTGTATCGCTCAGGAAGTCGGTATGATGATAACGTATATGCCGGGTGGGGATATAATAGAGACAAAGGCGCCTGGGTATATAATAGACAGGTCGCTATTTGATAAAGGATTGGCCCTTGATGCAATCAGCAAAGGCGCTGATTTAATGATCAGGACTGTTGCTGTTTCCCGCAATGAGAAAGGTATTATTGTAAAAACGGGAGGCAAAGAAGTAAGTATTGAGGCAAAAGTGATTATCGGGGGCGATGGCCCAAACTCCACAGTAGGCGGTTGGATCAATCGGAGAAATAATGAATTTGTATCTGCCGCACAATGCGAAGTACTTCTCAATAAACCTATAGAATCAACACTTATCTATTTTGGCTTAGAATATATGGGTGGATATGGCTGGCTGTTTCCTAAAGGGCAAACGGCAAATGTTGGTGTAGGAATAAACAATAAGATCGGCCGCCAAAAACTTTCGGTATGCTTAAAACATTTATTAGACAGGTTGCAAAAGGAAGAAAAAATCAGGGACAAGAGTGCCGTTTCTTATACCGCAGGGCTGATTCCGGTTGGCGGGTGTCTTGATACCAGCCCATACGAAAACATATTGATAATTGGAGATGCCGCCGGACAGACAGATCCCATAACAGGCGCAGGTATTCCCCAGGCCGTTTCCTGCGGAAGGATTGCCGGAGAGGTCGCCGCAAAAGCCATTAAAGAAAATAATCTGGTGATTCTCGGTGAATATGAAAAGAGATGGAAAAATCTTTTTGGAAGATCGCTTGATAATGCTTATCAGAAGAGAAAGTTATTGGACAATCACTGGAAGGACGAACAATTAGATCAAATTATCAGAAAAACATGGGTGGCCTTTGATGAGTATTGGAGACAATAATATTTCAGGGCTGATGTCTGAGGCCAGAGAACTTACATGGAAAAAATGGGGGAAAAACATAGATTTCTATCTTCCGGGGATGATCACCTTAAATAAAGAAAAGGGGAAATATCCCGCTTTTTCCATTACCGGAGAATATTGTGAATTGAACTGCGACCATTGTGGTGGTCAACTATTAAAATCCATGATTCCTGCCGTTACTCCGGATCAATTAATAGAAAAATGTCTAAAGATAAATGAGTCCGGCAATCAGGGTTGTCTGATCAGCGGCGGTTGTCTTAAAAATGGAAGATTGCCCTGGGAGCCTTTCATTGATGCCATTTCTGAAGTTAAAAAACTTACCAACCTGAACATATCTATCCATTCCGGTCTGATAGATCTTGAAACGGCCAAAAGATTCAAGGATGCAGGAGTAGATCAGGTTCTGATCGATGTAATCGGAGATGACGAAACTTTTAATACCGTTTGCCATACAAGTGCAGGCATTGAATCAATAAAAAATTCATTAATGGCCTTAAAGCAGACAGGAATTTCTATCGCCCCTCACATTGTGGCCGGTTTATACTATGGAAAGATTAAGGGTGAATTGGATGCATTAAGGATGATTGCCGAATTTAAACCCCCGATTCTGGTCATTGTAGTATTGATGCCTTTGACCGGGACTCCGATGCAAAACATTTTACCGCCGGATCCTTTTGAGGTGGCAAAGCTCATAGCTATGGCAAGAATAGAAATGCCGGATACCATTATTTCTCTGGGTTGCGCCCGCCCACGGGGAAAGATTAGTGAAAAGCTGGAAACACTGGCTATTGATTCCGGGGCGAATCGGATCGCTATCTGGTCCGATGCAGCGATAAACAGAGCAAAGGAATACGGGTTAGAGATCGGATTCCATAAGACTTGTTGTAGTGTTTAGGAGGAGTTTGTGCCTGAATGTACTGGTTGTATGGATTGCGAAAAGGTGTGTCCCCTCACTCCCTTCGGTATTGGAATCGGCAATATAATCAGAAAGCATATTGCCGGAAAAGAAGAAGACCTTATTGATACGAAAGATATATGGCAATGCACAATGTGCTTTGCCTGCGACGATTCCTGTCCTATTGGCTTTAAGCCCAGAGAACTGATGATTCGTCTTCGGAGAAGATCCAAAAACTACCCTGAAGCCTACAAAAAACTGATAGCCGGAATAAGAAAATCCGGAAATGCTTTTCCCATGAAGGGAGAAGTTAACACAGATTACTCAGAACTTTTCAAGTTGTGTATGCCCATGGATTTTTATAAATGAAATACGCTCTTTTTAAAGGTTGTATCATACCTTACAGGCTTTCATATTATGAAATATCCGCCCGAAGAGTATTGGCAATTTTAGGGATAGAACTGGTTGATCTTGATTTTGGTTGCTGTGGTTCACAAATGCTGGAATCAGGAAACGAAGATTTATGGCTTGCAGTAGCAGCTAGAAATCTCGCACTGGCGGAAAGAGAAAATGTAGATATACTGACCCTGTGTGGAAGCTGTACCAATACCTTATCCAGGGCAAGGCAACTAATGAAAAGCGATATGGACAAAGCTCTTCATGTGAAAAGGATTCTAAGAAAAATAGGAATTGAATTCAAAAACAAGACAAGAGTCTTACATATTTTAAAACTTTTGGCTGGTGAAACAGGAATTGGAAAAGTACATAAACATATCAGGAAGAATCTGGATTTCAAGGTTGCTCTGCAACATCCTTGTCAGATTTACCGGCCAGCCGAAATAATGAATTTAGGCAAGGATGCTGTTAAAGATTTCGTTTCTTCTTTTATATCTGAGGTCTTTTATCTGGATGACTGCTGCGGGGAAACTTTGATCGCTACGGATCAGGGTTTGTGCATCAGTATTTTAAAACAAAATCTAAAAGCTTGTCATGCCAAAGGTGTAAACGTAATCGTAACGGCCTGTGGGAATTGCCAGATGACATATGATGTAAATCAGATGGGGTTAAAAGTAAAAGATGAAATTATAAAGGCTCTGCCCTCCTTAACAATAACTCAAGCGTTAGGAATTGCCATGGGATTTGGATATGATGAACTTGGGTTGAGGCAGAACCTTATAAAGGTTGATAACAAGGTTTTTGGATAACCTTTTTGGGCAAGATGGCATATGAATGTAATTTGAATATTGAACAAGAAATAATGAATATTGAATAATGAAGGTAAGAATCAAAAATTTTCATAATTCGAAATTCCTTGTTCAATATTCGATATTCAATATTTATTATCAAACTTGATAAAGTTAATGAGCGCGATAGGACAGGAGGGAGTAGTATTACATGATAATTGAAGAACAACAAAGCCCTGAATACTTGAAGATGAGCATGGCTGCTGCGCTGACCTTAGGTTTTAAAAACGGGCGTTTCTTTCGAAATGCCAGGTTATATTGTATCAATTTGCTACAAATATATTCCGGGGGATGTACTGCTAACTGCGCTTATTGTGGTCTTTCCAGAGACAGGTTCAATAATTTTAAAGAAAATAGTTTCATCAGGGTAGATTGGCCCACCTACGCCCTGGATGACATCATAGAAAAGATGGACGTAAATAAAAATATGTTCAAAAGAATCTGTATATCCATGATAACCAATAAAAGGTCGCCGGATGATGTTCTTTGCATCATCGAAAAAATAAGAGCCAAATTGGACACCCCCATCTCCGTTCTTATCTGTCCCACAATTATCACGGAAGTTGACTTGGCTAAATTTAAGGAAAGCGGCGCTGATAAGATAGGGGTAGCTATAGATGCTGCAACCCCGGAGCTGTTTGATAAATACAGGGGCAAGGGAGTAAGAGGTCCTCACCGGTGGGAAAAATACTGGGATACTTACCAGAAAGTAATAGAAGTATTTGGCGGTGAAAATTCCGGAGTTCATCTCATCGTTGGATTGGGCGAAACAGAAAAAGAAATGGTCGATACTATCCAAAGGTCATCCGATATGGGTGGAGGCACCCATCTCTTCTCATTTTACCCCGAACCTGCCTCTCAAATGGAACAACAACAACCGCCCCCTGTCGGTCAATATCGAAGAATTCAACTGGCCAGATATCTGATTGATGAAAATATCACCAGCATCAACAATTTCGATTTCGATAGCTTGGGGAAGATCAAAGATTTTGGATTACCTGAATATGAATTGGAAAAAATCATTAATTCCGGGCTACCTTTTATGACCAGCGGATGTAAGGGAAAAGACGGAATGGTTGCTTGCAACAGGCCCTATGGCAACTATCCTCCACCTGAGATAAGGAATTATCCATTCCATTTGACACCTGATGATGTAGAGATTGTGAAAAATCAGTTGTGGTCATAACCGGAAAGCTGTGGGTTTAAAAGTATAAGTAAGGAAAATGACCACGATGACAATGCCGTTTCTTAGAAGTCAATGGATTCTTTGGCATGAATCAGCTCTTTTGTTGTTTCATGTTTAGCCTGACAGCGCTTAGTAGTTGATGTGATCCTTAAAAGGGCTGTTTCATGCCAAAGAAAATATATTCGATAACGAGGAAGAATAATATTAAAGGAGAAAAGATGGAAGTGAAACAATTGAGAAATTTAAAATGTTTAAGATTGTCACTGTATTTACTTCTTGTTCTGTTATTTTGCAGCAGTATCGTTCAGGCTCAGGAAATGGCTGATTACGGAAATCTATTTCCCTTACAAGTGAATCAATTAGCACCTGACTTTATACAAAAGTATCAGATTTTCTGGACGTCTCTTATGCTCGTTGGTATTATCGCTTATGCGGTATATAGACTTCTGCGTCATAAGGACTCGATACTTCTCTTCACGATGGGCGCCGGTGTTATCGCCTTTTTTAATGAGGGAAACCTTGAAGTCCTTGTCCACGTCACACAGCCGGCCAACACAATGTTGCCTGTATTCTGGAACTACGGTATGCCTATGGGTTTGGGTTTAGGCATTGGTTACGTCGCTGTATTTCCGCTCGTGTCTTACATTGCTTACCGCTACTTAAAAAAAGGACTAAGTACCAGGGGTTTTATCATTCTGTGGGCTGCAATTGCTCTGAGTAATTTGGCGATGGAAGTTCCGGGCATCGCCCTGGGGGAGCAATATGTATATCAACCGCCGCAAATGCTTACAATCCTTGGCTTTCCTGTGTATAATGTCTGGATCAACGCGACCTCATGGCTTTTCAGCGGTGTTCTGATGTACTTTTTTGTTCCGGTGCTGAAGGGCTGGAAGCGGCCACTCATTTCCTTGTTGCCATTTTTTGCATTTGCCGCCGGCTGGGGTATAATGGATGTTCCGATCGTGTGCGCCCTGAACATCGCCGGAATGCCTGCCTGGGGTCAATGGGTGCTGTGGTTCGCATCGCTCGGTCTTAGCATCATCATACTGGTCACTTTGCATAATATGGTTACTGTGACTTCCAAAACAAGATGGAAATTGCCGTGGGCGACATTGGATTCGGAAGTAGCGCTGTAAAGCGTTAGTCGTAGTAAATATTCCATGTAATAATGCTGGACTGCCTCAACTTCCCGGAGATATTTAATAAGTTTTGGACTTTTCACTTAGCCCTTATTGAGCCGGCACGGATACCGAGCTTGCGCATTTTTGTCCGAAGTGTCGAAGGATTTATTTTAAGGAGTTTTGCTGCACCCTTTTCTCCGTCCACACGGCCACCGGTCATGTTCAGTGCATTCACAATCGCATGTGACATCGCTTGTTCAAGGCTTTGAGGGTTTCTCTCATTACTCTGGGGCATAATGGTCTCTTCGCAAGGGTTAATGTCGCTCAGATTGTCAAAGGCCAGCGGTTTTTCCCTGCTTAGGATAAGAGCATGTTCTATTGTATTTTGAAGTTCCCGGACATTTCCCGGCCAGTTGTAGTTCATCAGTTTTTCTATGGCTCCGGGTGCAAGACTGGGGACCTCTGAAAAACCCAGTTCTTGAGTCTTCTTTACCATGAAATATTGCACCAGGGCAGGGATATCGGCGCGCCGGTCACACAGAGGTGGGATTACAATGGGAAAAACCCGCAAGCGGAAATAGAGATCTGTGCGGAACTTGCCTTCTGCCAGCATTGCTTCCAGATTGCGGTGCGTAGCAGCGATAATGCGGATATCAACCTTGATGGTTTCTGATCCGCCAACCCGTTCAATTTCCTTTTCATGGATCACCCGCAGGAGTCTGATTTGTGCCCCAGGTGTTAACTCACCGATTTCATCAAGAAAGATTGTGCCTCCCTGAGCCCTTTCAAAGCGGCCCCGCTTCTGAGAAAAGGCTCCTGTAAATGCTCCCTTCTCATGACCAAATAACTCGCTATCCATAAGGGACTCAGGAATAGCTCCACAATTTACCTTAATAAAAGGGCCGTTTCTTCGCAGCGAAAGATTATGAAGAGCAGTGGCTATGACTTCTTTTCCCGTTCCCGTTTCCCCCAGCAAGAGAACAGGGCTGGTCAGTGGCGCCACCTGGCCGACCATTTCCATAACCTGCTTCAGGCCGAATCTGGCCCCCACGATCTCTTCTCCTGCTTGTTGCCGCAACTCTTCCTGTAAATACCGGTTATCATCCGCAAGGATTTCTTTGAGTCGCAGGACTTCCCGGTAACGCAGAAAATTGCTTAGCGCTATAGTAAAAGGCTCATTCAATAGTGTAAAAAGCTGTATGTGTTTTTCTGAGTATTTTTCTCCTCTGTTATTACCAACAAGAATACCGGCGACAAAACCCCATTCCGGATTTGGCCAGATCGCCATAAAAGCAGAATCAGGATGGCCAATAATTTCAGACATTGGTCCCATAATCGGATGATCGCCAATTCGGTCGGCCACCAAGACCTTCGGTGTCATTTCAAGATTTTTTCTCATTTCCTTAATCAGCTTTTTAGTTTCCGCCGGGGCAACGGTTTTGATGGAGATAAGTTTTCCTCCGCTTAAATCCGCCTTTGCAATGGTTTCCCCAAGCCCAACAATTGGATCATAAATATCTATAAGCATGCTGTCTGCCGGGATGTATTCACGAATATACATAAAGCAGTCCCATAGCGCTTTCTCGATCTCCAGACTACTGCAGATCCGCAAGGTGGCCTCCCGGAAAAAATAATTTTTATCTATCTGCATGAGAATCTCCCTTTATTGATTGATAAAATATATCTTATCCCGGTCTTTAAAGCAATAACCGTGAAATGCAACGGATAAAAACGTGGCATACCGCGGCCTTGCCTGTCGTATCCGTTTAGGTATTTGTATTTACTGATATAAATATTTTGGCACGATTTAAGCTTAAGTAGTTAAGGAAATGGAGGCAAATTATAATGAAACTTCTGGAGATCATAGCCGTTCGGGCGTCCGGTGATTTTGAGGAGCAGGCCCGTCAATATTTGATTCAATTTCGTCACACCTTCAAAGGGCCAGCCCTCCCGGAGGTAAATCTTTATATTGATTCCACCATAAGCGGAGATTTTGCTGTAATACTCTCCTGGCAGAAGCAGAAACGTGCAGGCAATAAAACGGATGTGGGGCGTTGTCTGGCCGAAGCTTTGAAGCGGTTCGGTCTGGTCGATCATACCTGCTGGATCACAATGGAAGATAAATGAAAAATGCAATAATTAAGCAATATAGCAAGAGCAGTTTACAATTAAGCATGAAGTGGCAGGCAATCTGGCTGACAACGGCACTCCTCTGCTGTTATGCTGTCGGTTCCGCTGCTGCGGATGCTTTGCCTGTGATCACTCTTGAGAAAGGTCTTAAAATTGTCACTGAGAAGAGCCGGGTAGTTAAAATTGCAGGGTTTGGTGAAAGCATAGCCGAGTCAGATGTTCATGTAGCCCGCTCCGCTCTTCTGCCGAGAATCGATGCTTCTGCCGGGCATACAAACCTTGCCCATCAACCGGCAATGACTTTCAACGGTATGGCGATCAATACTTCTGACCCGCAACACTATGCGTACAGCATCAGTATCCAGCAAATTCTGTTCGATTTTTATGGCAGCCTCTCGCAATATGAGGCCAGCCGCATGCTTCTCGAAGCAAAAAAAATCGATTCGGTAAGAATAAAGAATACTGTCGCTCTTGAATTCACTTTAGCTTTTTACGAATTTCTGGAATCCCGGCATCTAACCGCAGCTGCAGACAAGGAGATTGAGCGGCTGGATGCTCACTACCGTGATGCCGAACAGCTTTATAAGGCAGGGGTTACTACCAGAAATGATCTCTTGCAGGTTCAGGTCCGTCTGTCCGATGCCAGACAAAAAAGCTTGTCGCTGAAAAATATGGAGGCCTTACGTGCGGCAAACCTTAATAATCTTCTTTTAAGACCCATAAACAATCCGGTCAGGGCCGAGGAGATAAATAATCCCATTTTACCACCTTCCGATTTTGACCTGGAACATTTATGGACGGATGCCTCAATAAAGCGTGCTGAAATCCAAATCGTTGATCGGACATTGGGCGCAATCGATCTCGAAGAGATTGCAAAAAAGTCGGAATTTCTTCCAAAATTTTACGTGAGAGCAGCAAATGATTATATGGAAAATTCCTATCAGCTCCATGAAAATAACTGGTCATTAACTTTTGGCGTCAATATAAATCTCTTTGAAGGCGGGCGGTCTATGGCCGATCTTCAGAAAACAAGATATCGAAAGAATCAGCTTCTGGAGCAAAGGGCCAAGCTTGTTGACGATATCAAACTGGAACTTCAACGCTGCACCCTTGATCTGCATAACGCCTATGCACGAATTCTGGCAAACCAGGATTCAGTGGACCAGGCGCAGGAGAATCTGCGTATCAACAAAAGAAGATATGAGGAAGGAGAAGGTACGGCTACTGAGGTTCTTGACGCCGTAACCCTTCTTACGAATTCTGAGACGAATCGCATCCGCTCCGTCTATGATTACCGTAAAGCGGAAGCTGCTACCCATTATTCTACCGGAACCGACCTTCTGGAGATTTATAAATAATAAAGGAGTTATTAATTGTCTGTCTTTAATCTCAGCAAAAAACAAATATACCGGGTCCTGGCTGTATTGGCTGTATTTTGTTCCATACTCGCCGTGTTCTTCTACAAAGACCGTTTTAAAGAAACTGCTTTGATAGAAGATGATACTCCACTTGTTCGTACTATGATTGTTGATAATACTGATAGTATAAAACACTATTCGTATTCGGGAGAGGTCCGTGGTCGCCGGGAAAGTCAATTGGCCTTTCAGGTGGGCGGCAAAATCATCAAAAGACATGTGGAGCTGGGTTCAATAGTCAAACAAGGCCAGATCCTGATGGAAATTGATCCCCAGGATATCATAGAGACTGTAAACAGCCATATCGCTCAGGTTGCTTCTGCCAAGTCCCAGTTGCAATTGGCAACAAACAATCTGAATCGCTATCGGCAATTATACGAGCAGGATGTCATAAGCCGCGCACAACTGGACAGATATCAAAGCGCCTATGAGGTAGCGCAAGCAGGACATCAGCAGGCTAATGCCCAGTATGTTCAGGTATCTAATCAATTAAAATACAGTTCCTTGCATACAGACCGCTCTGGGGTGATTTCAGGAATAAGCGCTGAAGTTGGACAAGTCGTGGGCTCCGGGCAGATCGTAGTAACTCTGGTTGAAGATAAAGAACTTGAGATTGAAATCTATGTTCCGGAAAACCGTATTGGTGAACTAAAAAATGCTTCTCAAATCAAGATTGTTTTCTGGGCTCTGCCCGATTTGAAGGTTTCAGGCAAAATACGTGAAATAGCGCCTATAGCGGATACTATTTCCCGCACTTACAAGGTTCGCGTAAGCCTTTTGAATCAATTGCCGGAAATTAAACCGGGCATGACAGCTACAGCGGAAATCTCTGTTCCTGATGATCAAGCCGTTATTGCGTCTATTCCCCTGTCGGCTCTGTACCAGACTGATGAAACTCCCGGCGTATGGATAGTCAAGGATGGAAAGGTCCGGTTTAAAACGATCAAGACAGGTTCTTTCGGAAATAACCGGGTTCAGGTTATAGCCGGGTTGAAAACAGGAGAAGTTATCGTTACAGCCGGGGTTCACAAGTTGCGTGAAGGCCAGAAGGTGAAAGTCATGGAAGGTGATAAAACGTGAAATCCTTCAATCTGACAGAATGGGCGCTGAATCATAAACAGTTCGTTTACTATTTTATCTTTATCACCTTCATCGGCGGCTGCTTTTCTTATCAAAACCTGGGACGTATGGAAGATCCCGACTTCACGATCCGTATGATGATAGTTGGTGTCACCTGGCCGGGCGCCAGTGCCAGAGAAGTGGAAGAGCAGGTGACGGACAAGATAGAGAAAAAACTTCAGGAAATACCGCATCTGGATTATCTCAAGAGTTACTCCACGCCGGGACAGTCCGTAATCTACGTTGCGCTTAAAGAAGATGAAGTCCATGCAAGTCAGATCCATCCGATCTGGCTGGAAGTGCGTAACATGGTCAACGATATAAAGGGAACACTTCCACAGGGGGTAGTAGGACCTTTCTTTAACGATCGTTTTGATGATGTATTCGGCTGTGTCTATGCACTGACGGGTGACGGTTTTACATATGAAGATATTCGGGAAAATGCTGAAAAAATCCGCCGGAGCCTTTTGAGCATAAGCAATATTAAAAAAGTAGAACTTATAGGTGTCCAACCGGAGAAAATCACAATCGAAGTGGAAAACAGCAAGCTTGCCTTATTGGGCATCGATCCGGCTCTTATTGCCCGATCTGTAGAGGCTCAGAATGCCATGTCGCCTTCCGGCGAAATGGAAACATCCTCCGATAAAGTATATCTTCGTACAACCGGTATGTTTGAAAAACTTGAAGACCTGCAGAGTCTGCCCATTCGAGCCGGAGGACGTACTTTTCGCCTGGGTGATATTGCAGGTATCAAGCGCGGATATGCCGACCCGCCGGAACCAAAGATGTTTTATAACGGCCGGCCTGCCATCGGCCTGGCTGTTTCCATGGAAAAGGGCGGCAATATTCTGACCCTTGGGGAAAATATCGAGCAGATCTTGAAACGCGTTAAAAAAGATCTACCACTAGGCCTGGAGCTCAGTACCGTATCGAACCAGCCACAAGTCGTGAAAGCCGCGATCAATGAATTCATCAAAGTTCTGGCGGAAGCTGTGGCTATTGTCCTCATTGTCTGCTTTCTCAGTTTGGGGCTGAGATCCGGAATAGTAGTTGCTTTTTGCATTCCCCTGGTTATTTGCGGTGTGTTTATTGCTATGAAAATGTTAGGGATTGACCTCCATAAGATTTCGCTAGGGGCTCTGATCATTGCCTTAGGGCTTTTAGTTGATGATGCCATAATTGCCGTCGAAATGATGAGTGTCAAGCTGGAAGAGGGTTGGGACCGTTTTGACGCTGCTTCTTTTGCTTATAAGGCTACAGCATTTCCTCTTCTAACGGGCACATTGATCACCTGTGCAGGATTCATTCCTGTAGCCTTTGCCAAAGGCAGTGCTTCCGAATTTCTGAACAGCCTATTTTCGGTAGTGACGATTGCCTTGCTGATTTCCTGGGTAGTGGCTGAAACCGCCACGCCGATGATCGGAGCGGCTCTGATTAAAAGTAAACGAACCCATGCCGGACAGGATCATGACATCTATAACACTATCTTCTACAGGTTCTTCAAAAAGATTCTTACGTGGTGTCTGATACACCGTTGGTGGGTAATCGGGGTCGCAACAGCCTGTTTTATCGGCTCCATATTTTTAATGGGAATGGTGAAGCAGGAATTTTTTCCTGCCTCAACGAGACCGGAAGTCATTGTAGAATTGCGCCTGCCTGAAGGGGCATCGCTTGTGGCCACTGAAAAACAAGCGCATAGATTCTCAGAATTCATTGCCAAAGATCCGGATATTGTGCAATATTCCTACTATATTGGCCAGGGGGCGCCACGTTTTGTATTGACCGCCGAACCCATACTTCCCAATACTAATTTTGCACAGTTTATCGTTTTGGCCAAGGACTTTGATGCACGCAACAGGCTTGAAAAAAAAGCAAAAAAAATATTTGCCGCTCACTTTACCAATGTACGCGGCATCACCAAAGTAATAAACACCGGCCCATCCGATGCCTATCCGGTAATGCTTCGCGTTTCAGGGAGCGACCATCAAAAAGTCCGCGAAATCGCAGGACAGGTGAGTGATATTATGGCGGTCGATAAAAATCTTAGAGATATCAATCTGGACTGGAATGAAAAGAACAAGGTTATGCATGTGGAAGTCGATCAGGACAAGGCCAGGATTATGGGAATCGACAGCCGGGCTTTGTCGCTTAACCTACAGACCCTTCTGTCGGGCGCTCCCATTGCCGAATTTCGGGAAAATGACAAGACCATCAGCATTCTACTTCGCTCAGATACAAAAGACCGGAACGATTTGTCCAGGTTAAAAGATCTGAATATACACATCGGCGGAGGCCGGTTTATCCCCCTCGATCAAATCGCCAAAATCAGCTACGATGCAGAAGACGGCCTGATCTGGCGGCGAAATCTGAAGCCGACCATAACAGTTCAGGCAAGCACCATTCCCGGCGTCATGGGAAATGATGCCACATTAAAAGTATATAAAAATATGTCAAACCTTCGGAAATCTCTGCCCCAGGGTTACAGCATTGATATCGGAGGCGCCATGGAGCTAAGCATCAATGCCACCCGCTGGCTTCTGGAACCTGTGCCGGCCATGATCCTTGTCATCATGACACTTCTCATGATTCAGTTGCAGAGCATTTCCAAGATGGTTCTGACCTTGCTGACGGCCCCTATGGGTTTAATAGGAGTCAGCCTGGGACTACTTCTTACGGGGAGGCCCATGGGAATGGTGGTTCAGTTTGGAATATTGGCCCTGTCAGGGATTATAATGCGCAATACCGTTATCCTGATAGATCAGATCGACCAGCAGCTTAAGGCTGGGCAATCCGTCTGGAATTCGATTATCAACGCAACAGTTCTGCGGTTTCGACCCATCATGCTGACTGCGGCAGCGGCCATTTTAGCTATGTTTCCCATCTTCTTCAGCGAATTCTGGGGGCCTATGGCTGTTGCCATAGGCGGTGGGCTGTTTGGTGCTACGGTGATGACCCTTCTCGTCCTGCCAGCCATATATGCAGTGTGGTACAAGGCAAGGCCGGAAGAAAAAGCACCTGCCCTTACGCTTTAAACCGTCATATAATTGCTTATCATATTCAAGGGTAATCCCTTACTTAAAAACATGGTTATCTGCGAAAATTACATATCATCTGTCATCTTATCCTGAAAAACAGTAATTTCTCCCGTTTTCAGATTATCTATTGTCTCCATAAACATATTTTTTACGACCTTAAAATTTTCCATATACTTGTCAGGTAATGGATGAGAAGGAGGCATCTTCAACGCAAGAAAATTAACAAACTTCTTACCATTCTGTAAACGGAAGTCAAGATGAGGGCCGGTCGCAAGACCTGTTGCTCCTACATACCCTATAACCTGGCCTTTTTTTACCCTTGAACCCCTTGAGACTCCTTTTGCTATTTTAGACAGATGCCCATACCAGGATCTGTGATTATTTGGATGCTTTACTATTATAGCTATTCCTAGCCCGTCTTTTCTTTTTCCAGCAGCTGTAACAAGGCCGTCGCCTATTGAAGAAATTGGAGTGCCCTTCGGTGCAGCATAGTCAATGCCAAGATGAGGACGGTATCTTTTTAATATAGGATGAAACCTTCTGCGGGTAAAATAGGAAGATATCCTTCTGTAGTTAAGAGGAGCTTTTAAAAATGCCGCTTCAACACTTTCTCCTTTTTCATCGTAATATTCATCGTTTCCATCAGGCGCTCTAAAATAAAAGGCGTAATATGTATCGTTTGCTCTTGTATAGGAAGCGGCAAGTATATTCATATCTTTCAAAACAGCACCTTTTTTATCAAGATATGAATTCCACAAAATACTGAATTCATCTCCTGCACGGCAGTCTGTAAAAAAATCTATTTTAGAGGCGAAGATTTCGGCGAATTGGATAACCAGTTCAGGATTAACATTTAAAGAAGTCATGCTTTCATGCAAAGAGCTGGTTATTTCCCCCTTTGTTCCTCTTATCACCCTTTTCGACTCTAATTCATGGGCAGAAGCAATATAAGTACTATTCTCTGTGTCAGTTTGCACTACATAAAAATTCATAGGTCCATCATAGTATATAAATTTTATAAAATTACTTTCACTATCAAGACAGAGCTCCCACCTGTCCCCGATATTGCATTGTCTCACATTAAAAACCTTCTTCAACGCGTTTGTTATCGAATAGGCCTTTGAGAATTCTATTCCATGTTCTGCCAGGATATTGCCGAGATGCTCCCCTTCCGAGAGACGTCCGTCTATAATAGTAAAACGCTTTTCATCAAGATGTTCGTTTATAGTAGTAAAATGCTTTTCATCTGCCCTTTGAGAAAACTTTGGTTTTATAGCAATGATGAAGAAAAGAAGGAAAACAATTGATATAATAGCTGAAACAGCAATTATCTTTGTTCTTTGACTCATAGGCATATCTCCTTGTAAATATAAGGGAAAACATATTATAAACAGAGGCACGGCTATTCTGTAATAACTGTAAAAGCCAGAACAGGGTGGCAAGAGATCAGGATGCCATGCTTGTCTGTTTTGAGAAGCAGAGTATTATTACAAGCATTATTGCTTGAGGATAGGAAGTAATTCCTGCGTGCCGATTATTTTATCGATAAAGTTATTAAAATGCCCGGGCATATTAACAACTATATTAAAAAGATATCTGTAGTACAGAATGCCGGATACCAGTGTTTTCTTTTCGGGTCTGAGCAAGCGGAGAAAAGCGCCTTTTATTTTTCTATTCCCACTCTCGCCTGCACCCCTTTTTGGTAGTAATGTTTTATTTCTTTCATTTCCGTAACAAGGTCGGCTTTTTCAATTACTTTTGGATCGGCTCCCCGGCCTGTAATTACAAGCTCAATATTATCAGGTTTTAATGAGATCAATTCAAGGATGTCTTCAACAGATATAACGCCGCATGCTGCTGCTACATTTGCTTCTTCAAGAACTATTATATCGTATTTCGCTAAACCCATTAAGGATTTTACTTTAGATATTCCATTACGGGCTGCTTCGATATCTTCTTCTGAAGGTTTGCCTTTAATAAAGCGCCCGAGTCCGAATTGTTCAACTGTTATCAGGTCGGAAAATTTTGCAAGCGCCTTTATTTCGCTGTATTCACCCATCTTGATAAACTGAGCTATATAAACCCTTAAACCGGACCCTGCTGCTCTTATTGACAGGCCTAAAGCTGCGGTTGTCTTCCCCTTTCCGTCTCCGGTATAAACCTGGACATAACCTTTCATGTTTTTCCTCCGATTATATCATTGTTCTATTTTTCTTATAAGATCATTTATTTCACATTTATTGTCAAACAGTATATTGACAATACTTCCGGGTTGGGCAAAATTAACCTGTTGCCCTTGTGCATCCGTTATTCTTATGATAGTATCGTGCTTTGCCGGTCCCTTGGTACTTAGTATATCAACCTTGTCGTTTAGAAATAATTTGTTTCGCACTTGTATAATTGCAATATTTCCATTTTCAGAGCCAATGACTTTGCCTATAAATGTGCGCTCTGTCGCAGGTTTTATATCCAGATAATTTGGAACGGTTTCTCTCATATTGCCAAAATAGAATCCGGTGCAGTATCCTCTGTTGCTTATTCTGCCAAGCTCTTCTATCCATTCGTCTTTCACTTTATACCCGGATGAAGATTCATACCACGAATCGATAGCCTCCCTGTAAACCTTAACTGTTGACGCAAGATAGTTTATTCCTTTCATGCGACCTTCTATTTTTAAAGAAGATATACCGGCGTCTATCATTTCGGGAATATGTCTTATCATACACAGGTCTTTTGAGTTGAATATATATGTACCACGGTTATCCTCTTCTATCGGCATATATTCGCCAGGTCTTGTCTGCTCTACCACCGCATAACTGAATCTACATGGATGGCAGCACATTCCGTGATTGCTGTCGCGGTTTTCCATAAAATTGCTGAGCAAACAGCGCCCGGAATATGAGATGCACATTGCACCGTGAACAAATGCTTCAACCTCAACTTCACTTAAGGAGGCAATCTCTTTAATTTCTTTTAAGGAAAGCTCACGTGCTGTATTTATCCTAGTTACCCCTGCATTTTTCCAGAAATTAGCAGCCTTGTAACTGGTTGTGTTTGCCTGTGTGCTTAAGTGTATGGGAATACCGGGCATTATGCTTTTCGCCTCAAGCAATATTCCGGGGTCTGCAATAATTACTGCATCAGGAGCAATTTCGAAAAGACTCTTTAAATAATCTTTAATGGCCCCCTGTTCGCTGTTTCTTGAAAATATATTGCATGCAACATAAACTTTTACTCCCGCTCTTCCGGCAAACTGTACCGCTTCGTTTAACTCTTCTAAAGTAAAGTTCCCTGAGAAATTTCTTAAAGAAAAGTCTTTTCCCGCCAAATAAACCGCATCTGCACCATAATGGACGGCAATTTCAAGCTTTTCAAAATTTCCAGCCGGGGCAAGAAGTTCGATTTTTCTATTTTTATTTATCTGAATAGACATAGGCCAGTCTTGACAGAAAGCACTGTCATGTGTTACTGCAAATTATTTTTATCGCTGTTTTCAGGCTTTCCTGCCATGGTTTTGAAGCTATCCCGAAATGTCTGTTCATCAGACTGCAATCAAGAGCAGAATAATAAGGTCTTCTGGCTTTTGTGGGATACTCTTTTGAAGTAATCGGTTTAACCAGGATAGTTTTTATATCCATGTATTTTCTTGCTTCTTCTATTATCTTTTCGGCAAATCCATGCCAGGTGGTTATTCCAGTGCCACAAAAATTATAAGTTCCCCAATTACCGCAGGAACTGTTTTGAATTTGAGAAGAAATAGTCAACACTGCATTGGCAAGTTCGGTGGCAAAAGTAGGAGAGCCAAACTGATCGGATACGACCTCAATTACTTCTTTTTCTTCTCCGAGTTGTAAAATGGTTTTAAGAAAATTATGGCCGTGTATTCCGTATAACCATGACGTTCTTATTATTATATGTTTTTGCAGAATATTTCTTACCGCATCATCACCTTCTGCCTTGCATTTTCCATAAGCATTTATCGGTGATATAATATCTTTTTCAGTATAAGGAGTATTTCCGCTTCCATCAAAAACATAATCGGTTGAAATATGAATCAGCGGAATTTCAAGACTGCTGCAAACGGCAGCAATATTTCCCGGTCCAATACAGTTTACGGCAAAACAAATTTCCTTTTCCTCTTCAGCCCTGTCTACATTTGTATAACCAGCAGCATTTATAACAATATCCGGCCTGGTGTTATTTATAACTTTTTCCACATCCGATTTTATGGTTATGTCAATTTGCGGAAGATCAAAACCTACGGTTTCAAATCCTAAAGATTTTGCCTCTCTTAATATCTCCCACCCTAATTGTCCTTGTGATCCTGTTACAAGTATTTTCATTTTATATTACCGAATACTTCAAAAAAGGCAGGAAGCTTTCTGTCTTTTTCGGATATTATAGGATTTTTTACAGGCCAATCAATGTTCAAGGCATCGTCGCACCAAAGGATTCCTCCTTCATCACCAGGAGCATAATACTCGGAGCACTTGTATAAAAGATAAGCTGTATCGCTTAGCACGCAGAAGCCGTGGGCGAAATCTTCAGGGATAAAAACCCGCCGGTTGTTTTTATCCGAGAGGATATAACTCTCCCATTTGCCAAAGGTTTTTGAGTGCGGTCGCAGATCAACGGCCACATCAAAAATTTCCCCCTTAATAACCTGAACCAGTTTTGCCTGTTTTTGTGTTATCTGATAGTGCAAACCCCTTAATACATCTTTTGCAGAACAGGAAAGGTTATCCTGCACAAAATTTCTTTCTATACCAAGATTATCATATATGCTCTTTTTGTATACTTCTGTAAAATATCCTCTGTTGTCTGAAAAAACAGGAGGTTCAATTAAAATCACACCATCAAGATAAGTTGGAATTATATTCATTATTATTTCCACAACTATTGGACTGCATTAAATTCAATTTAAAACTTTCACAATCGCTGAAGCAGGGACGAAATTTATTTTTTCCTTCATATAAGGAAGCATCTCTGAAAGAACCTCATATGTTACAGGATACGGGTGTATTATTGCAACGGCTTCGCCATGCTGGTTTGCGATTTTAATCAACTCATAAATTTGCTTTCGTATAAATTCGCGATTCTGCTTATGATCAATAAAAACATCTCTTTCTGCAAAAGGTACTTTGAACAATCGTGCTGATTGTTTGCCATAAGTTTTTGGACCTGTTCTGCTGTCGATGAAATAAAGCCCTCTTTTTTTAAGAACCGAAAAAATCTGATTCATTTGAGTATCTGAGGCAGTCATTTTTGAACCCATATGATTGTTTACGCCTTTAATTAAAGGAATATCATCAATATTTTCCTCAATCTGGCTTATCAGCTGGTCGGGATTCATGGATGTGAGCAGAGCTCCGGGACCCGGAGAAATCGCAGGATATTCATCCGGTTCCATCGGAAGGTGTAGCATTATTTCGCTTCCGTTTTTACGCGCCGCATCAATTATAATTTTTTTATACGGACTGAAAGGAAGCACTGAAAAGGTAAAGATGGCATCGAGTTTTAAGTATTTTTTTTCAAGATCAGGGTGATACCCGACATCATCGATGATTATTGCCACATCAGGCAAATGGCGGTCGGAAATTATTTTTTCTTTTGGTTTAATTTTTACATAAAATTTTTCTTCTTTCGGATATACTTCAAAAACAGGCGGTTTTGATGCAGCTTTTTTCTTTTGTGCAACTATTTTTACAGGAGCATGTTTTTTTACATGAACAGGAATCGGTTTGTTTTTTGAAATATAATATTTAGATAGAAAAACAGCCCCAAAAACTAAAAGCAGCAGAATTGTAAAGCCAGTAAACGCTCTTATAATATTAGATTTTAAAGATTTTCCCTTTTTCGATCCCGGTTTTTTCTTTTTAGCCTTTTTTCTTTTCGCCATAACTCACAAGTGAAACGCCGCCCAGTATAGAGACCTTTGAATAACATTCGAGCCAATTCCAAAACGTCCCGATTTGGCCGATCTCTGCGTTGGGCAATAATTTTAATCCTCAAAATACTCCGTGTATTTCTGCGGTAAAATTTTCGTCCGCCTTGATCTTGACCAAACTGAAACGTTTTAAAACCGGCTCATTCGGTATTAATTTATCAGCCTATCCTTGAATATTTCATAACTTAATAAAATTTCAAGCGCATGCATCACCTGATTATCGGATTTGAGGCCTTCTGTAGTTAGTGGACCAAGTCTGTAATCAAAGTCATGCGTTTTTGATTTCTTTCTTAAATCTTTTTTATCTTTATCCTTATTAATTTCAGAATCTTTACTTTTTTCTTCTTTTGAATCGGCTTCCATAGCTTTTTTCTTTTCATCAGGATTTGCATCGAGATGGTTTTTCAAATCCTTTTCTTTCAACATGCCGCCATCATCATAACTGCTTTCATCACCAATTGTTCTATGCCGAAGTTCAATATCGGGCTCGATTCCCTTAGCTTGTATAGATCGGCCACTTGGCGTGTAATATCTGGCTATTGTCAGCTTAAGAGCATAACCGTCCCTTAAAGGTTCAACGCTTTGCACCGATCCTTTACCGAACGAAGTTGTACCAAGAATCAGAGCCCTTTTATGATCCTGCAATGCTCCGGCAACTATTTCCGAAGCGCTAGCTGTCCCACCATTAATAATGATTATTATAGGGTATGAACGCTTTACCTTATCGGGATGAGCCATAAAAACTCTCGAATTTTTCTTATGCCTTCCCTCTATTGACAGAATTTTTCCTTTTTCAAGGAAAACATCAGAAATGCTGATAGCCTGTTTTAAAAGACCTCCTCCATTATCGCGAAGATCAAGTATAAGACCTTTTAGGGGAACAGGGTCCGACTCAAGTTTTTCAAGAGCTTTTAAAAAATCATCGGTGGTATTTCCTGTAAAATTGGTTATCCATATATACCCATATCCCGGCTTGATTGATATATATTTTATGCTTTTTACAGGAATGATATCGCGTACAAGGGTAAAATCAATCGGATCAGTAACTCCTTCACGCAATATTGTAACAACAACTGTCGTGCCTTTCGGACCTCTCATTTTGCTTACTGCATCCCTCAAATCTTTAGGGATAACCCCATCTATTTTAATTATTTTATCCCTTGCTTTTACTCCGGCTTTAAAAGCCGGTGTTCCTTCGATAGGAGAAATAACTGTAACTATATCATTTTGGAGAGTTATATGTATGCCTATACCTGGAAATTCGCCTTCAGAATCAATCTGCAAATCTTCAAGAGCTTCGGGGGGAAGAAGCGCAGAATGAGGGTCAAGACCTCTAATCATACCCTGAATTGCCTTTGGCACCAGTTCTTTTGTATCAACAGGATCTACATAGTTTTTTTCTATCATTTCAAGAACATCGCTAAATATTTTCAAACCCTTGTAGGTTTCTTCATTATATGCCGAAAGATCGCGGTACGAACCTGCGCCAATGGTCAACAAACCGGCAGCAATAATAACCGTAATCCAAAGTCTAATATGGCAACATTTTTTATGGTCCATGTTTTCTCCTTTTATTACTTCTTAAACCAATCTATAGGATCAATAGGTTTCCCATGGTGTCGGATTTCAAAATAAACTCCGGTACCGAAAAATAAACCGGTATCACCAGTGGATGCAATTACTTCATCAGCTTCGACCATATCACCTTTTGATTTAAAACTTTCTTCAAGATGAGCATATACAGTATAATAACTTTTACCGTGATCTATAATAATCATGTTACCATAGCCTTTAAACCAGCCGGAATATATTATTTTCCCAGGGATAACTGATCTTATGGGCTCGCCTATTTCAGCCTTAATATCAATTCCGCTCCTGAAATTGACAATATTATATTTAGGGTCATGATAAGTGCCAAAATTTGATATTATCTTACCCTTGACAGGCAAGTCAAGCAACCCCTTAAATGATTCCGGGTCCTTGAAAAAATCTTTTTGAAGAAAATTAGTCCCGCCATTTTTTGCTGCAAAGGATTTAATAGCATCATCAAGCTGTTTTGCGGCTTCTTCAAGAGATTTTACTGCAGCAATTTCAAGAGATTTTTTACTGCGGATTTCACCAAGAAACTCTGCTCGTTTTTGTCTTTCAAAAGATATTTTTTCGACCTGTTCTTCAAGAGATTTTTCCCCCAGCTTCTGCTTTGCTTTTTTTTCATTCAAATTGATCTGCAATTGATTCAGCCGATTCCTGTTTTCAGACAATTTATCCATTTCTATTTTATCACTAGCCAGGATTCGTTCAAAATACATTTTGCGCTGAATAATTTCATAGATGGAATCCACAGAGGCAAGAACATTCATACTGCCTATCTGGTTAAGTTTATAAAGAGCAACGAGACGCTTTGCAACATAGCGTTCCGATTCTTGTATTTCATTATCGAGCGTTTTTATTTTCTCATTGATTTTTATTATTTGACTGTTTGCAGCTTCGAGTTCATCTCTTAAAGAAGATATATTTTTTCTTATATTATCAATTGCAATATCCTGTTCATTCAGGCTGTTTAAAACCAGCGATTCTTTTTTCCTTATACTTTCTATTTCGACTTTGCTTTGCTCGATCCGGCTATCAATAAGTTTTGCCCGCTGTTGCAGCTTACCTATGCCGAGATATTGTTTCGTTTTTGTATTCTTTAAAGACGTCTTGTCTGCAGCCGACTTCGAAATATTTAGTTTAACGTCTTTATTGCGTATATCTCCTGTGTTCCCGGGAGCAGAGCCGCCATCTGCTCCTGCAACAAAAATAAGCAATATGGCACAAAGAACAGAAGTTTTAAAAACTGATATCTTAGAAAAAAACATATCGTAATCCAGCAATAACTATAGGGATAAGGGATCGGGGGTCAGGAAGAAAAACCGGTGAGTTCTTAAGCTGATCCCCGATCCCTATTTTTACTATGTTTTCATATAGTTTTTTAAAGACATAAAGCAACCAAACCATCCTATAAACAT
This sequence comes from Pseudomonadota bacterium, assembly GCA_018901125.1. Lineage (GTDB taxonomy): Bacteria > Desulfobacterota > Desulfobacteria > Desulfobacterales > RPRI01 > RPRI01. Next base: position 46,875 of record JAHIFE010000175.1, read on the forward strand.
GCTGCAGATTAAAATTGCAGACAAGGAAGTGAAAGAAAAAAATTTTATATTTATAAGATCTGATGTTATGCCCTGATCAACATTCGAAGTAAAAGATGAAAAAACAAGAAAAAGCAAAAGCAGGCCAATAATTCCGCCCACAGCCCCTTGTATAATGCATTCAATATAAAACGGAGTTTTAATAAAACGATCGGAAGCTCCGACAAGACGCATAATTTCTATCTCATCGCGCCTTGCATAAAGAACAAGACGTACCATATTGGCAACTATAAATACCGAAGCAATAAAAAAAAGAATCCCCAGAGCATATCCTGATAATTTGAATATATAAACAATTCCTGAAAATCGGGCCAGCCATTTTTGGCCGTACTCTACCTCTTCAACCTTTGGTATCGATTCAACCTGAGATACAAGGCTTTCAATTTTTTCCCATACCTCCGAAGATTCAATTAAATGTATTTCAAATGCATCAGGAAGCGGATTTTCCTTAAGATTATCAAGCAGTGAAGATTGTCTTTTCATCTGTTGCTTAAGTACTTTAAGAGCTTCTTCTTTTGAAATGAATGCAATATCCTTTACACCATACATTCCTAAAATTTTCTTTTGTATTTCATTTATGTCTTCATTTGAAACTTCCGGAGAAAGATAAACCATTACCTTTACCCCTTTTTTCCATATGTTTAATATGCTGGTTGTGTTTGTGAAAAAAAGAATAATAGAACTCGTAATAATTACAGAGAAAGCAATTGTAATAATCGACACGATGTTTAAGAGCCTGTTATTCGAAATATCACTGAGTGCATGTTTAAAATGAAGTGGTTTCATATTAGTGCTGATTTGATGGGGACCACAAACGTCCTTGTTTTAAATGTATCATTCTGCCGCCTGTTTTCTTTATGAGTTTGGTATCATGAGTTGTTATAATTATAGTAGATCCGCGTGCATGAAATTCTTTAATAAGTTCTATTACCTGTTCCGCGGAATCATCGTCAAGGCTTCCTGTAGGTTCATCTGCAAGAATTATCTTTGGATCGCCCGCCATTGCTCTGGCTATTGCAACACGTTGTTGCTCTCCTCCCGAGAGACTGAGCGGAAAAGAGTTTTGCCGGTCTTCCATGCCAACAGCTCTTAGCATGCTGCTCACTTTTTTTTGTATATATCTGCTCTGTTTGCCGGCCGCCTCAAGAACAAGAGCAACATTTTCAAAAACATTTTTTGTTGGTATTAACTTGAATTCCTGGAATATTATTCCAAATTTTCTTCTAAGTAGAGGTATTTTATTTTTTTTTATCCTGGCCAGATTAACTCCATCTATGATAATTTGACCTTCGGATATGGGTTCTCCAAGATATAGCAGTTTCAGGAGAGTTGTTTTTCCGGCTCCGCTCGGACCTGTTATATAGATAAATTCGTTTTTTTTTATATCTATGTTAATATCCACAAGAGCAGTCTTGTTCCCGTATCGCCTGTAAACATGAAACATTCTTATTAAATTATTTTCGTTGTTTCCATTGCTCATTCACTAAGCTCCATACTCATAGCCCCGTAAAGGGCAGCTTTTGATATTTTGCAATCATAAACAGCACAATTTATGTTTCATAAAAACTTTTTGCCACCTTTTCATGCACTGATAGTTGTTCCACCGTTTACTGCAATCCGCTCTTTTAGAGTTTTAATTGACCCGATAGAAATTAATTGCTATATAAAAATCGAGTCTGAAGGAATGCTTCTTAGAGTTTTCCTTGCTCAAAGCCTCCGCCGAGTCCCCATAAAAAGCTTCTTCCCTTTCGGTGGGGGCTTTTTTATACACTAAAGAACAGATTAAAATCAACATTTTATTAATATTTTATAGGTAATTTGCACAGAACTTTAAAACTGGAGTTTTGCAAAGGGTTCTTACTTTAAAACATTTTAGAGGATTTTATATTTATAATGAAAAAGGAGCTTATTGACTTATTGTGCCGCAAATCTTTTCAATACAGTAAAGAACCTGTATTTAAACTTGCATCAGGAAGGATTAGCAATTTCTATATTAACTGCAAGCCAGTAACACTTAACCCAAGGGGTATGTTTGTTATAGGCCATCTGGTGTTTGATGCAATTAAAGATTCAAATATAGCCGGAGTGGGAGGGCTTACTTTTGGAGCAGATCCCATAGCTGTTGCAACAGCTTTTGTTTCAGGATTGAAAGAAAAACCTATTGATGCTTTTTCAATCAGAAAAAACATTAAAGACCATGGAATTATCCGGTGCATAGAAGGAGATCTGAAGCGCGGCAGTAGAGTTGCCATAATAGATGATGTCGCTACTACAGGAGCATCCACAATTACAGCCATAGAAAGGGCGCGTGCAGAAGGTATGGAAGTTGTTAAAGCAGTAATTCTTGTTGACCGGCAGGAAGGGGGCTCAGACAACATCAGAAAATATATCGACGACGTAACAGCAATAATAACAAGAGATGAGTTATTGGCCTGCTGGAATATATTAAATTCAGACAAATGAGCCGGTAAACGTTTTAGTTTGTTTAAGGTCAAGGTGCGGGCAAAATTTTAATCGCCGGAATACATAGAGTCTTTTAAGGATTAAAATTTAAGCCTGACACAGACACCATTAATGCAGGAGATGTTTTCTTTACAGCCGAGCCGATTTAGATGTCAGGTAAATTGATCATGCCATTTTCGAAAGATCCTTTAGTACAAAAAATATGACTAGTATGGGTATCAGCAAAGCCACCACGCTCCAGAACCCAATTGCAAGTAAAACAATCTGGTTCAGGACTAAAAAGGCTGTATATGTGTAAGCGGCCCATTTTTTCATCATCCACAAACCGGCTATACAAACCAGCCCTATAATAATCGAAAAGCCCAGGTATGGTGGATACCAGGAACCGACCAGTTGCGCTTTAGGCGAGAAAATCAAAGGGACAATGTATATTGCCCCAATAAGTCCGATTATACATATTATTATTATTGAGGCGGGGCGTTTTGTTTTTTCTGCTTTTTCATCCATGGTTTTTGTTTCCTTTCTTCGCTTCCTCATTATTCTATTTATAATCTGATTTCAATAGTAAGTCCTTCCACTCCTGGGGAGAATGCTGAACTCTTTGGCTTTTCCAGGCACTTGCTATTCCGATGTCGTAGCCATAGGAAGCGTTAATAACAAGGGAATCTTTTTCCATAATTTTCGGATAAGTTTTAAAAATGATGGAAGCTATTTGTGTTGCTACTGCGTTATAATCAGACGGGCGATGGATTAGCACAGCATTTGTTGCGAAGAAGGTCGATTCCCATTTGCCACTTTGCTCAGTACCTATATTAGTTACGGAACTTTTTCCTACTGTGACAGTCGCCACATGGACTAAACCGGATTGCTGGATATTTTTTTGAACCGCGAGAAGATCGGAAAAGGGCTCTTTGGCAGCAAACTTGGGGACAACAAAGACGGTTAGACCTATAACCGTAAAGAATAAGATACTAACAACAACCAAATGCCCTTTCCATACCGGCTTGATAATTAATTCTTTTTCGGAGCCAACGTTTATAACGTAAGTGCCTATAATTAAATCATGGAGAGATTGTCTGGTTTCACGATTAAATATGTAAAGATAGGCGATAGCGCCGCAGCCAAAAAACACTATTAAACCAAGAATAAGCGAAATGAAGGTATTAATTAATATGTCTGGTGGGATAAGGGCTCCATTAAGGAAATATGGGATCCCAAGAAGCATAAACCGAAGGATTGATTTTGAAATTGAAATAGTTTTTGAATCTTTGTCCACGACCTGAATTTTTAATAGACGCTTTCCAAAAGTCTGGCCGTTACCAATCGAACTATTGAGTAGACCAAAATAAAGAAAAGCGACTGTGAAACCCAATAACCGACCCCACCCGCCGAGTTCAGCAAAAGAATCATAGAACATTGCCCCCATGGCTATTCCAACGATACCAAGGATAGAAACATCTATGATAAAGGCAAACAGACGTCTCCAAAATCCACATATTTTAGGTTTTGGCTTTTCCGGCTGTTGTATATCGTTCGATTCAGCTTGACTGTTATGCTCCATTGTTCTCACCTTTGTTTTTTAAAGTATATCGAACGGCTTCACGTGCGGCGGCTTTTTCCCGTTGCCGTGGAAGCAAAGATTATGGATGATGGGCTGAGTATTCATCTAACAGCCGACGAATCATTTTTTGATACTGCGTATTATATTTTTTCGCTTCATTTTTAAAAAATTCTATACTGGATTTGCTTAGAGAAATTGTGACCTTGACGGTTTCGTCCTTCAAGGCAAGCTCTTCAGGTGAAGGAAGAAAGTCGGAAATGACCTTAACCTTTCCAAGAGGCTCATCCGTGTATTTTATTTTGGCTGTCATATATTTTTTCCCTTTCCGCCAATAACCGGCGCCGATAATTCTGATTTTGTTTTTTCTGTAGGTAAACCTGACTGTCATTATTCCGTCAGAGACCCTGCCAAGGCAATAAAACCGCTTTTCTTCATCACTATGCTCAAGAATCCTCCAGAATTACACGGTTATGATCCAAGAAAGCAAGCTGCGCCAAGGCAAAAGGAACTCCACTTCTCGATTAATTAAGTCTTTGTTGGAATCCCACTCAAAATCAGATCGTTTTTGCATGAAGATATGATAGTTTCGGAAAGGTTATATGTCAATATATAATTATGGCTATTTATATGGTTTATATTCCATAACGCCGGTCGACTCCGGCGTTGATCAGGTTGAGCGGAGCGAAACCTGATCAACCATTTATTATCAGGTCAATTTTCCCTGATAATATGATATTAAAGGTGTTTTCGGGCACTTTTTCCCTGTGTTAATATAAGAAATTAATTGTATGTCAGCATATGATAACCGAAAAAATAGATTAAATTTGTTTTGAATAAAGCATGTTATGGCTAATAAGTCAATACAAAGAGAATGGAATATTGGATTAAGTTTGGATGGAAAAAGCTAAAATGATGTTTTAGGACTTGTAGCAGACTGATACATATCAACAGGGTTGCTCTTGCCGCTTTTAGCTTTCAGGTTGCGGCAAGAGCAACCCTGTTTAAAAGTATAAAAAATATTTAACGAGGAAAGAATAGGTTCAGACTGTATTTATCCTTGCATTGGTATTATGCGGATCTCAACACGCCTGTTCTGCTGCCTGCCGGCTTCGTTAACGTTGTTTGCTATAGGCTTGTTCTCGCCGTAACCTATGGCGGATATTCTCGCTGCACTTACTCCCTTGCCAACTAGTGCAGTTTTGACCCCGTCAGCACGCCGCTCGGAAAGTTTCTGGTTATAGTCCGCCTCACCAATGCTGTCAGTATGACCACCAATCTGAATTCGTGTTTCAGGATATTGATTAAGCACTTTTGCCACTCGATCTATCTCATCATAAGCGCCTGGAAACAGTGTAGAAGAATTTACAGCGAAAAGCAGATCAGATTTGAAGGTTACAGTAAGTACATCCTGAACTTTTCTTGTGCTGTCCGCCTGTGCTTGTGACAATGTTTCTTGTTCACGTCTTATGCTTGCCGCCTCCGAATCAGCCAGAGCCTGGCGCATTGCCGCCTCCTGCTTGTCCATATAATTGCCTATAGCACCCCCGGCCAGGCCTCCGGCAGCCGCACCGATGGCAGCACCAAGAAGAGTTGCTTTAGTATCGCCTCCTATCGCCTGTCCAAGACCGGCCCCAACTGCAGCCCCCACTCCTGTGCCAATAAGAGCACCTGTTTGTGTTTTAGTTGCACAGCCTGCAAGCGCGAAAACAACAATACTTAACCAGATTATCAGCTTTTTCATATCAATTTTCCTCTCTTGATCCTCTATGTATAAAAGTTAACAGTTCGCAGAAATTATACTGCCATGGTTGTAGCCTTATACTGCATGATACCAAGCAAGCAATTCAATATCAAGTTCAATTTTTGTTCAATTCCCTTGCATGGTGCCCTGTTTTCTACCTGAAAGAAATTTAATTGTTGTCATTCGTATAGTTAACATGCATAAAAATATTGGTGATTTGCAGCTTGATCGCTTATTCAACTTAAGCCTTGACACAAAACGCTTAACTCAATATTGTCTTGAGCCAATTGCAAAACGTCCCATTTTGGCCGATCTTTGCGTTGGGCTCAAGTTTTCCATGTCGGGGCAGGGGGCACAAGCTTATAGGATACAACGTACATCTATTTGCGCTATTAGATATTTAATTGTATTTTGATCGGATTTTTAATTTGATTATTGGCTTTCAGGAGTAACAACATGCTTAGAATATTGATTGCAGCCATTTTAGTTTTATTTAACTCGGCAGCATTTGCGGCTGAGTTTGAAACAATTGTTGTCCCGCCATCCGAACCGGTTGTGGCAGGTAATACTATAACTGTTGAAGTATATTTTATGAACACTTCAGATCATATCGTTACAGTTCAAACCCCTGAGTTTATTGAATCCAGATTAATAAGCGGAAATACAAGTCCAAGTGTGCGACTAACTCCAAAACCTTTTGAACCTTTACACGAAATCGTTGTTCCGGCAAACGGCTTTCTGAAAAAACTATACACATTAGACGTTCCTGAATCTATTGAAGGCAGCGTGGGCATAGAACTTGTTACGTTTACTTCAAAAAGAGCTTTATTTAGCGTAATTAAAACGGATATAAAAAATGCAAAGTGTGTATCCGAAACGCCAAAAAATTACGATACCGTTGAGGAGATTCAGGCTCTATTCCAAACCGACTTCCCTTATTTTCCTTCTAATGAACCAACCTATTTTGGCGTTGGTACAGATCCTGAAAAAAGCAAATTTCAATTCAGCTTTAAATACCGGATTCTTGATGTTGATAAGCATGAATGGGCAAAAAACAGACCGTGGTTAAGTGGGTTCCATTTTGGTTATACACAAACATCGTTATGGGATCTAAAGTCTGATTCCAAACCTTTTGATGATACAAGCTACAAACCGGAGATTTTTTATCTTACAAAAAACATCAACCCTGACTTTCCGTTAATATCACATTTATGCGTACAGTCCGGTTTTCAGCATGAATCAAACGGTAAGGGCGGTACAGATTCCCGCAGTACCAATTTCCTCTATATTAAACCTATTTTCGCCTTTGATTTAGGCAATGATTATCATTTAAAAGTAGGGCCAAAAGCTTGGTTATATACAGGCAATGATAACGAAACCAACCCGGATATAGAAAAATACAGAGGTTACTTTGACCTCGAATTCAAAGTCGGAAAGCGCGACAGTCTTGTTGTGGGTTCAAACCTGCGTTATGGCAGCCAAGGCGGCAGCATACAGGTTGATGCAACATATCCGTTTTACAAGATTCTTTTTTTAGATGGAATACAGGACTGGCTTAACCCGAATTTATACTTCCTTGTTCAGTACTATAACGGTTATGCAGAAAGTCTTATCCGGTATAATGAAAAGAGCCATGCGCTTCGAATAGGAATTGCTCTTGTACGGTAGTAATAATATAAAATAATCGGAAAGATAATTAATGTGCTCATATAAAGGCTGTCATAGGGCCGAGGACGGGTTAGATCGCGTCTGTGGTGAGGGCGAAACCATTTGAATTTAATTCAAGTGGGAGGAAGAGGGGAGCTTTTCCCCGTTTTGCAAAAAGTCGGTTTTGAATTTTTACAAAAGTTCATAAAAATTAGAATTGGTAAGATAAACTTTGATATTATGTTATGACGAACAAGGCAAAAAGCATTCTTGGTGAAGTATTCGGATATAGCGAATTCAGATCTCATCAGAAAAAAATAATAGAAAATGTTATTAATAAAAAAGACACCCTTGTTATTATGCCCACTGGAGGTGGCAAATCGCTTTGTTACCAGATCCCGGCTCTGATATTTAAGGGCCTGACCGTTGTTGTTTCTCCTCTGATTTCACTGATGAAGGATCAGGTGGAGCAATTAAGCGAACTGGGTGTTTCGGCGTTGTTTTTGAATAGCACTTTATCCGGCGAAGAGTATAGCAGAAATGTTGAACTTCTTAAGAAAAACGAAGTGAAACTGCTCTACCTTGCACCCGAGAATCTTTTATCTCAAAGAACACTGTCTCTTCTTTCCTCGCTTCAGATTGATTGCCTGGCGATTGATGAGGCTCACTGCATTTCGGAATGGGGACACGATTTTCGGCCTGAATACCGAAAGCTTGCAGATGTAAGAAGCCGCTTTCCCTCTGCAACATGTATTGCTCTTACGGCAACAGCAACTCAAAGAGTTCGGGAAGATATAAAATCCAGCCTTGGTTTTGATGTCTCAAATGAATTTATCGCAAGCTTTGACAGGCAAAATCTCTATCTTCATATTACACCCAAAAACAAACCTGTGGCTCAAACTATGGATTTTCTCTCAAACCATTTGGGGGAGTCCGGTATCATATATTGTTTTTCTAGAAGACAGGTAGACAGCCTGTATGAGGTCTTAGAAGACAGCGGTTATTCCGTAAGGCCTTATCATGCAGGCCTATCCGATAAAGAACGTGCTGACAATCAGGATTTGTTTATAAAAGATGATGTGCAGATTATTGTAGCTACAATCGCATTCGGAATGGGAATAAACAAGCCTAATGTTCGTTTTGTCATTCATTTTGATCTTCCTAAAAATATTGAAACTTATTATCAGGAAATCGGCCGTGCCGGACGCGACGGTTTGAAAGCATATTGCCTGTTGCTTTTTGGCTATGGGGATATCCAGAAAATCAAATATTTTATTAACCAGAAAAGTGAAGATGAACAGCGGACTGCAAATATTCATCTTAATGCCCTTTTGCAGTTTACCGAAACCGAAATATGCCGACGCCGGCCTTTACTTGCATATTTTGGAGAAGAATATCATGCCGATAAATGCAATATGTGCGACAACTGTCTTGCAGAAGACAAAAAACTTGTCGATATCACCATTTTGGCTCAGAAGTTTCTTTCATGTGTCAAGCGTACCGATGAGATGTTTGGAATAAATCACATTATCGATATACTGCGCGGTTCACAATCACAAAAAATATGTAATTTTGAGCATGAAAAATTATCAACTTACGGGATAGGAAAAGAGTATACAAGAAAACAGTGGTTTCATCTTGCAAGACAGTTTATAAATAAAGGATTAATGATTCAGGATGCAAAATATGGAGGATTGAAGCTTACAGACCGGTCTTATGATGTTTTTAAAGGAAAGGAAGCAGTTTTTGGAATGATCGAAGAAGAACATATTCTGCATGTTAAAAAGAAGGAAATGGAAACAGAATATGATTATGATCGTGTATTGTTTGAAAAGCTGAGAATTATGAGAAAAGAGCTTGCCGATAATGCAGGCGTACCTCCTTACGTCATTTTTTCGGACAAAACCTTGATAGAAATGTCAGCGTTTTATCCGCGCTCTGAAGAAAGTCTGCTTCACATACACGGAGTCGGGGCTGTAAAACATAAGAAATACGGTGCTTGCTTTTTAGATATTATAGACAGCCACTGCAAAGAACACCGAATTGAGATACAGCCTGTTAATAAACAAAAAGTTCCGCCGCATATGCCGCAACCTTCCCGAAAATCAGAGAAGAAAAGATACATGATTATCGGCGAAACATACAACATGGGAAAATCCGTTGACCAAATCATGGAGATGTTTAATATTAAAAAGGTTACGGCTATTGATCATCTTTACAACTATCTGCAATCAGGTCAAACTTTAAGATCCGATGGAATACTTGAGATATCAGAAGTATCTTCAGATCAGCATAGAATAATCCTCGAAACATTTCACAAATTTGGGACGGAGTTTCTAAAACCGGTTTTTGATGCTCTTGAAGGCAGAGTAAGTTATGACGAGCTGAAAATATTCAGGCTGTATTGTATAAGTATGGATAATACTTCGCGTGATTTTATTCAGTAGGGTCAGACAGGATTTTGCAAATGACGGAAACAGAATCGCTTAAATCGGAAAATATAAATCGCGATTTAATTGTAGTTACCATGTCAAACGGTTCCCTGGAACTGGAATGGGCAGATGCTAAAAAGCCTCTTTCTCATAACAGCAGATTGTTGCAGGAAGAAGTATACAGGCGTTATTTGTCAAATAGCGATTCTTGTCTTCTTTTTTTAGGGTTTTGCGATAAAAATATACTTCTTTCTTCTTCCCTCGATTACTGGCGAAGCTTTGCCGGATTGTTTGTGAAAAAGCTTTCCCGAACGCCCGATCTCGAATTGTTGAGGCATCAAGCCGAAATCGCCATTGAAGAAGACGAGCTAAGGCGCTTTCTTGAAGATGCGCCGCTTATGGAAGGCTCCGATTACCTTAACGACAGATTACTTGAAAATACATGGTTACGGCTTAAAAACACTTATATAAGTGAGATTAAGACTTATGACGGAACTGTTGAGGATTTCATCCGTTCATACAGTCCCGATGTTAATCTTGTAGGCAGGATTTTTTTCCATCTTGTGGAAAACAAAAAGGAAGAACTGCCCTTCGCCTTTCTGGCAACGTATTCCACAAGACTTAATGATAAAGGAAAATCAAAACATCTCCCGCTAAAATATGCACTCCAGGAATATGAACAGGACAGCGAAAAACTTTTGCAGTTGCTTACAACAGTCCATCGGGCAGCCGAAAAAAGTAATCTTATTTCCGAACTTCTTGAAAATGGAGAATTGTTTCATCCTTTGGCTTGGAATGCAAAAGAGGCTTTTTCTTTTCTAAAGGAGATTTCCGTATATGAAGAATGCGGCATTCTGTGCCGGATTCCAAACTGGTGGAAAGGCAGCACTTCGGGTATCAGGCTTAATGTAAGCCTGGGTGATAACGCACCGTCTTTTGTGGGAATGGGCGCTCTTGTAGATTTTAACGCGCAACTATATCTGGGAGACACGCAAATTTCCGAAGAAGAGGCAAAAAAGCTGCTGAATGAATATGAAGGGCTTGCCTTTATCAAAAACAAATGGGTGGCAGTAGATCCTGATAAACTGAAGCAAACGCTGGATGCATACGAAAAAGCAAAGGAGTTGACAGGAGAAGAAGGATTAGGCCTTCTGGATGCATTGCGTTTTCATCTTCAGCCGGAGAGGCTTCTGGGAGATAACGGAGCACAGATAGATCATAGTGTCACAAACGGGAAATGGCTGGAATCGGTAATTGATAAAATGGCAGATCCTCAAAAAATTTCTTGTATGATACCGGATCGTACGTTTAAAGCAAAGCTAAGAGAATATCAGCAAAAAGGAGTAAACTGGCTTTATTTTCTTCATTCACTGCAATTCGGAGCTTGTCTTGCCGATGATATGGGTCTTGGCAAAACCATTGAAGTACTGGCTTTTTTACATATCTTAAAATCGGAGAATAATAAAAACAAAGCCTCTCATAAAGCAAGCCTTCTGGTTGTGCCGGCTTCTCTTATTTTTAACTGGACTTGTGAAATTGAGCGTTTTTCTCCTGATCTTCGTTTTTATGTGGCGCATAGCAGCGCGAAAAACAACTTCGCTGTTGAAGGGAAATCTTCGGATAATATTGCGGATAATTTTGATCTTGTTATAACGACTTATGCCATGGTTCAAAGATATGAATGGCTTCAGTCTTATGCATGGAACTATATTATTCTTGATGAAGCTCAGGCTATCAAGAATCCGGGCGCAAAGCAGGCCCGTGCTGTAAAAAAGCTGATCTCTAAAAACAGGATTATAATGACAGGAACGCCTATAGAAAACAGGCTTTCCGATTTGTGGTCACTGTTTGATTTTTTAAATCCGGGATTACTTGGCAATATAAATGAATTTAAAGGATTTTCGGAAAAGCTTAAACGCAACCATTCCGGATATTCAAAATTACGCAAACTCATAAGTCCCTATGTTTTACGGCGTCTGAAAACCGATAAATCGGTTATTTCCGACCTTCCTGATAAGGTGGAAATGAAAACCTATGCGGATTTGAGTAAAAAACAGGTATTATTATACAATAAAGTAGTGGAAGAGCTGAAAAGGGCAATAGTAGAAACGGAAGGCATTCAAAGAAAAGGACTGGTACTGTCTTCCATAATCAAATTCAAGCAGCTCTGTAATCACCCCGATCAGTATAACGGGACAACTGGATTTGAGGAAAAAGACAGCGGAAAATTTGCAAGGCTTAGAGAAATATGTGAAACCATTTATGAAAAAAGAGAAAAAATACTTGTTTTTACACAGTTTAAGGAGATGACCGAACCTCTTTCCGATTTTCTGGAAGGCATATTCTATCGGAAAGGCTTGATTCTGCATGGAGGTGTGCCTGTTAGCAGGAGAAAAAAAATCGTTGAAGAATTTCAGAGCCAAAGCTATATCCCCTTTATGGTGCTTTCTCTTAAAGCAGGCGGTGTGGGCTTGAATCTCACCGAAGCAAATCATGTGATTCATTTCGACCGCTGGTGGAATCCCGCCGTTGAAGACCAGGCAACCGACAGAGCTTTTCGTATCGGACAAAAAAAGAATGTCATTGTGCATAAGTTTATAACAAAGGGAACTGTAGAAGAAAAAATAGATACAATGCTTGAAGAAAAGAAAAAACTTTCGAATGATGTTATTTCGTGTTACGGCGAAACATTGATAACTGAGATGAAAAACGATGAGCTGATGGAACTCTTTAAATTAACGTTATAAATTATATAGACTTTCGGATAATGTTTTTGGCAAGGATAGGAGGAGTCCCCATGAGTAAAGCATATAATTGGTATGTTGTCGAAGGGGACGACTGATAACTCAGAAAACTAAGGTAAGGTGATTATGGGACGCTGGAACTACTACCCTCGATATGTATCTGTTGGCGAAAAGAAAGAAAAAGCACAAAAGCAATTAAAAAAACTATTGCAAAAAGACCCTAACATAACGCCGGTTATTATTGAAGGAAATACACTGGCAAAAACATGGTGGGGCAAATCCTGGAATCATAACCTTGAACGATATGCCGATTACAGCAATCGTATAGGTCGCGGACGCAGCTATGTCCGAATGGGTGCCGTGCTGGATATTAAAATAAGCTCAGGCAGAGTTGATGCCATTGTTCAGGGAACAAGAACAAAACCCTATAATGTTACTATAAAGATAAAGGCTATTGCTTTATCTGTGTGGAACAGGATGAAAGCGTCCGGTGCAAAAGAACTTGATTCATTGCAGGATCTTCTGGCCGGCAAATTCCCGAAGGCTCTTGGCGAGATTTTTATGGAAAAAGATAATGGGCTTTTCCCATCGCCAAAAGAAATAGAATTTGATTGTTCTTGTCCGGACTGGGCAAGTATGTGCAAACATGTTGCTGCAACACTTTATGCCGTGGGAGCAAGGCTTGATGAAGACCCCGGCCTTTTTTTTAAACTAAGACAAGTAGAAATGAACGATTTAATTAGCTATGTGGTTAAAGACAGGACAAGCAACCTGCTAAAGGCTGCCAAAAAGAAAACTTCCAGGGTTATCGATGATTCCGGTCTAAGTGATATATTCGGTATTGATCTGGAAACGGAGGCTGTGGAGCAAATAGCTGCCGCGGCAAAACCGGCAAAGAAAAAAGATACTCTCAAACCGGAAAAGAAAACGGCTGCTTTGAAAAAAACAAAAGCAACTGGAAAGGTCATTAAGCTACCGGTAAAAGCTTCGAAATCGTTTAATAAAAATATAGGGGATGCTCAGGCAACCCGGATTATTAGAATTGTAAAACGAGCAAAGAATGGGATCGATGTTTCCACATTGAAAAAGAAAACAGGAATTGATGATAAGAAGATCAGAAGTACTTTATACAGCGCACTTAAAAAAGGAACGATAGAAAGAGTGGGCAGGGGAATTTATACCGGAAACCAAACCTGATCCTACACTCGGCAAGATAGTCTTTAAAAAACTTCTCTTTATTTCCGCTACAACGATATTCAGGCAGGAGTTTTGCGCGGATTGGGCTGCGCATTTTCATTTTGGTTATTTTAAGGATTTGGCGGCTTAGTGATCGCCCATATCTTGATCGTGCCTTTCTTGGCATCTCCCGAGGCCAGTACCCGGCCATCTCCGCTAAATGCCAAGGCACCTGCCGGACCTTCATTATTTAAAGTCTGGATGAGGGAGCCGTCGGTTATATCCCAAAGCTTGATAACGCCGGAAGAAAACCCGGCTGAGAGCATTAATCCCCGAGTATTTCTAAAAGCCAAACAGGTTACTCCGCCGTCAGTATCACTATGTAAGTTCAGCTTTATGGAGCCGCTGGCCGCATCTCTTATATAGATCGTTCCGTCGTTCTCGAAACCACCTGATGCTATCAGGCTTCCATCCTGGCTAAAAGCCAAGGTTCCGACTGGCGGGGATAATTCCTCCCATTTAACTTGACCGGTGGTGGTATCCCATAATCTTATAGCCGTTTTTTCTGCAGTAGTAATTGCTGCCGCAATGACACTTCCGTCACTGCTCAGTGCCATTGCACTGACTACTCCTCGAAATGTCAAAGACTGTTTGAAATCAGAACGAATCATTTTCCAGAGCTTGATAGTCGAATTTCCGGAACTTTCAATCTCCCCGGTAGCTGCCATGTTTTGATCGGAGCTGATAGACACAGGTCCGACTATCCCAGGCACATCAACTTTAAGTTTGCTTTGTGATGTGTTGCTCGCCAAAAAATACATATAATTGAATCTTAACCCGTGTCCTTTCTTGCAAATACCTGTCATATAAAGGTCTACGCCCTTCTCCCTTGTTTTTGGCCTGTAAGAAACATTTACTGAACCCTTTTTCCCGCCTAAGTCGCTAGTGTCGCAAAAAGAACCGGTATGGAGTAGTGTTGATGTACGTCCCAAATAGTCCCTATTGGAGCAGGATGGTGGACATTCTCAACATATGAACTTGGAATGGAATATTAGCCTTACACAGGATATTCATGCCACGCAAATCACAAACAGGCCTATCAGAAGGATTTTATCTTGAAAAAGTTGCTCAGAGTATTTTGATAACTATATGATATGAAACCGGAACAAATAATGGTGAATTATAAGAACTTTAGTTTAAAGCAGATAAGAAATCTATTTTTCAATCGCTTGCAACGTGGGCATAAGCATTGTGATTGTGTATGGATTCAAAGTTTTCAGCACTTACGGAAAACCAGATGATGTTATCATCTTTATTTATTTTTCCGGCAATATCACGCACGATATCTTCAACAAACTTGGGATTAGAAAAAGCCTTTTCCGTTACGTTTTTCTCATCTACTCGTTTTAAAACCGAATAAACATCGCAGGAGGCAGAACTCTCAACAAGCTCTATCATATCTTCCATCCAGATAAATTTTTTAAATCTTGTTGAAAGCCTCACTTCTCCCCTCTGGTTGTGCGCTCCGATTTCGCTTATTTCTTTTGAACAGGGACATACTGATGAGATGGGAACAATTACTTCCGAGATAATATCAATTTTATTTTCAGGATCACTTGATCCTATAATACGGCAGGTATAATCCATAAGGCCGGGAGCCTTACTTACCGGGGCTTTTTTCTCTATAAAATAAGGAAAAGTAACTTCGATATGTGCTGATTCTGCATTCAGATGCTTTTTCATCTGATTTAATATAGCTGCAATTTTTATTAATGATACTTCAGCATGGCGGAATAGGTGGAGGAGCTCGACAAAACGGCTCATGTGTGTCCCCTTGTATTTGTGGGGCAAATCAACGTACATGTTGATTGTCGCAACCGTATTCTGCACCCTGTTTCGCCGGTCAAGAACCGTGATTGGATAACGAATATTTTTTATACCAACCTTGTTGATCGATATATTCCTGTGATCTAACTGACTCTGAACATCTTTCATCTAAAAATATGCCGCCTCTTCAATTGGCTGTTTTGCAATTATTCTTTGTTATCAATATTGCCGGTATCAATTTTCTTATCTTTAATTTCATTTTGTACAAGAATAATTTTACCCGCGGCGATTTCTCTTAGCGCAATAACAATATCCTCGTTTTTCGGTGCGTTGACAAGATATTCGGAGCCTTCACGAATCTGCCTGACTCTTTTTGCAACCATGTTGACAAGTAAAAAACGGTTCGGTACTCTTTTCATACAATCTTCAATTGTTATTCTTGCCAAAATATAACCTCCGTCTGCAACACATATTTTTGAATAAAATTATAATATTTCAACCAGTTCATAAAACCTTTTTCCGCCGGGCGCCTGAAGCACAATCTCTTCACCCGATTTCTTTCCTATAATAGCCATCCCAAGAGGAGAAGATACTGATATTCGTCCTTTCCCTATGTCAGATTCATCCGGACCTACAAGCTGATACTTTATATTTTCTCCTGTGTCTATATTTTCAAGAACTACCGTGCAACCAAAAACGGCCCGATCTTTTGGCAGCAAATCAGGATCAATAACATCTGCATTTCCAATTTTGTAACTAAGCTCGCCTATCCGGCCTTCCAGAAATGCCTGACGGTCTTTTGCGGCGGCAAACTCGGCATTTTCGGAAAGATCACCATGTGCTCTTGCTTCCTCAATAGCTTTTATATTACTAGGTCTTTCAACTCTTTTTAAATGTTCAAGCTCTTTTTTAAGAGTTTCATAACCTGTTTTTGTAATTGGTATTCGATCCAACTTTACACTCCTGTATCACAAATATTTATCTGCCAGAATTTCCGCAATCTGTACGGCATTCGTTGCCGCTCCTTTACGGATGTTATCAGCAACAATCCACATGTTTATACCATTTGGAATTGATTCGTCCTGCCTGATGCGTCCTACCATCGTTAGATCCTGGCCGGCTGCATCCGTCTGCAGAGGGTAAATATTGTTTTTAATATCATCAACCAGTTTAATTCCAGGGGCTTTTTCAAGCAATGCTTTGACATCACTGGCCGAAATGTATGTTTGTGTTTCTATGTTGACTGACTCAGCATGGCTAAAAAAAACCGGAACCCTTACCGTTGTGGCTGTAACTCCGATAGTGTTATCTTCCATTATCTTTCTGGTCTCATTTAACATTTTCATTTCTTCTTTTGTATAGCCGTTATCAAGAAAAACATCTATATGAGGAAGACAATTAAATGCTATTCTGTGCGGATAAACATTCTTTTTATAGTCAAGAAAATTTATCATGGCTCTTGTCTGATCAAAAAGCTCATCAATAGCTTTTTTTCCGGTACCTGAAACCGCCTGATATGTTGAAACAACAATTCTTTTGATTCCGCACTTTTTCCGGATCGGGTTTAAAGCAACAACCATTTGAATTGTAGAACAATTCGGGTTTGCAATAATTCCCTTCTTTTTATAACCCGCAATAGCATGGGGGTTGACTTCAGGAACCACCAAAGGAACATCGGCATCCATCCGCCATGCGCTGGAATTATCAACTACAACACATCCGCTCTTTGCCGCAATCGGTGAAAACTTTAAGCTTGTTCCCCCGCCTGCCGAAAACAAAGCAATATCCACACCCTTAAAAGAGTCTTCAGTCAATTCTTCTACAGCGACTGCATCACCCTTAAACCGCAATGTTCTTCCCACCGAACGGCTTGAGGCTAAAAGTTTAATTGATTTTATCGGAAAATTTCTCTCTTCAAGGCATTCTATCATCTGGTTTCCAACTGCACCAGTCGCCCCTGCTACTGCAATGTTAAATTTTCTTTCAGACATTGTTCTTTCCTTCTATATCCGGTTAATAGTAGAGACGCAAAATTTTGCGTCTCTACAACTGTACTCTGTTACCGTCAGCCGTTTATAATATATCCTTTTATAAGATCACCGACTTCACTTGTAGTATAGCCCATTTTACCGGCAGCCACATCTATTATATCGTTACGAAGAACTTTTATAACCGCATTTTCAATCATGGCAGCGGCTTTTACTTCTCCAAGTGTTTCAAGCATTACTTGTGCA
Source organism: Pseudomonadota bacterium (assembly GCA_018901125.1). Classification (GTDB taxonomy): domain Bacteria; phylum Desulfobacterota; class Desulfobacteria; order Desulfobacterales; family RPRI01; genus RPRI01. The sequence goes on from JAHIFE010000175.1 coordinate 64,739, forward strand.
GCCAGAATTGCTGCTATAGGGTTTATAATCTGTTTGCCGGTATACTTTGGAGCGGAACCGCCAATAGGCTCAAACATTGATACCCCGGAAGGATTAATATTAGCTCCGGCGGCTATACCCATACCGCCCTGAATCATGGCGGCAAGATCGGTAATTATATCTCCGAACATATTGTCCGTAACAATTACATCAAACCATTCAGGATTTTTTACCATCCACATGCAGATAGCATCAACATTGGCATAATCGGTTTTTATATCCGGATACTCCTTTGCAACCTCATTAAAGGTACGCTCCCAAAGATCAAAAGCATAGGTCAATACATTCGTTTTGCCGCAAAGAGTGAGTTTTTTCTCTTTGTTTCTTTTGCGGCAGTATTCAAATGCATACCGAACACATCTTTCAACGCCTTTCCGGGTATTAATAGATTCCTGAATAGCAACCTCATCAGGTGTATCTTTTTTTAAAAAACCGCCTGCTCCCGTATAAAGTCCTTCGGTGTTTTCACGAACAACCACAAAATCTATATCTTCCGGCCCTTTATTTTTTATAGGAGTTTCAACTCCTTCATAAAGCCTTACAGGTCTCAGATTTATATATTGGTCAAAACGGAACCTCAGATTTAACAGAATTCCTTTCTCAAGAATTCCGGGTTTAACATCAGGATGGCCGATTGCGCCAAGATACATGGCGTTTTTACGGGATAAAGACTCAATAACACTTTCCGGAAGAAGTTCTCCCGTAGCCAGATAGTGCTCTCCACCTAAATTATAATTTTGATAGGAAAGTTTAAACCCGCACTTTTCAGAAACTGTATCTAATACTTTGATCCCTTCGGCAACAACCTCAGGCCCGGTGCCATCGCCGGGTATAACAGCTATATTATATTCCTTTATCATCATTTCACCGCAATAAATATTATTTTTCTCATGTAAGATATCCTAAAATACCCGAACCAGCCTTAATTTTGTTCCCAACCACAACACAGATTTTTGAGTCAGCTGGAAGATAAACATCAAGACGTGATCCGAAACAAATCATGCCAAAACGATCACCTCTTTTTACAATATCTCCATGCTTTAATCTGCATATAATCCTTCTTGCAATGAGCCCGGCAATCTGTACCGCACAGATCTTTTTCCCATTATCTGTTTCAATAAAAACCGCATTATGCTCATTTTCCTTAGAGGCCTTATCAAAACTTGCATTAAAGAATTTTCCCGGAAAATAGCTTATGTTTGTAATTTTCCCTTCATGCGGAATACGATTGACATGGACGTTAAATACCGACATGAATATGCTTATTTTAATGCACGAATCTTTACTAAAAGGGCTTTCATCTAGCGGTTCAACAATAATCACTTTCCCGTCTGCAGGAGATACTACGGCTCCTTGATCCATAGGCACAACTCTGTCAGGATCACGGAAAAACCAGCAAATAAAAAGAGTTATCGCAAAGCATACATTCGCAAATACAACAGCTCCTGCCAAAGCAAAAGCAATGGTTGCAAAAACCGCTGCAAATATAAAATAATAGCCCGGAGCCGCAATAGGAAATGCAGATTTATTATCAGAATCAGCTTTTTTTTTATCGTTCATATAATATTTTTAAGATCTTTAAAACTACATCGTACCAAAATATAAAGAGATTGCCTTGCCCGCCAAAAATATTTTATCAGTTTATTATTAAAATACCGATATATTACGAGCGCAATCTCAGTTTATTTTGCAAAAATTATCTGCTAATCATTTATATCAAAACAAATTGCATTCTGTCAAATATAACTTATTTTTTCAACTGGTATTTCGTGACTGCATTATTGTGTTCAGTAAATTTAGTTGAAAAAAAATGTGTGCCATCATTTTTTGAAACAAAAAAAATGTAAGGCGTTTTTGCCGGATAAAGAGCAGCTTCAATTGATTCATATCCCGGACTTGAGATCGGACCTGGCGGAAGCCCCTTTATCATATAAGTATTATAAGGCGTTATTTCCAAAAGATCCTTACGTGTAATATTGCCTTTAAAATTTTTAATTCCGTATATTACCGTAGGATCAGTTTCGAGCTTCATGCCTATTTTAAGCCTGTTGTGAAAAACACTTGAAATTATTGGACGTTCATCAGGTGCAGCAGTCTCTTTTTCGATTATTGACGCAAGTGTAATAATTTCATGGATTGAAAGCCCTATCTCTTTTGCTCTTACTTTCCATTTTAATGAATAAACGGACCAAAAGCTATCGACCATTGTGGAAAGAATACTTTTAATAGTTTCACCTTTTGAGAAAAAATAGGTATCAGGATATAAGTATCCTTCAAATGTTTTGGCTTCAATTTTCTTTTCATGCGCAAATGAAGGATCCGATGCTATTTTTAAAAAGTCTTCCTTTGTACCAAAACCGGCCTCCGATACAATGCCTGCAATCTGTTGTAAATTATATCCTTCCGGCACAGTAATTCTATAAAGATTAACTTTCCCTTTCACCATTTTATCAAGTATTAAAGCAGGCGACATTGAAGATGAAAGAGTGTATTCACCTGTTTTTATTCTTTTATCATATCTATTAAGTATGGCATACAATCTGAACTTTAGGGGATCTTTGATAATACCTGCTTGTTTAAGGTTGTATATGGTATCTTTAAAAGCCTGGCCTTTTTTTACAACAATAATTTTAAATGATTCGTCTGTACCTGCAGGTCGATTTGCATATGTTATAATATCGAATATAAAAAACGATGCAACTATGATAACCGCAGTAAATATCAAAAATGATAATTTTATATGTCTTATCAAATTTATCGCTTTCTGAAAACGCATAAGGGGCTCTTAATACAACTATTATTTATTCTAAAATCGATATATGATATTGTGAAAAGTTTTTATAATTTAGCAATAATGTGCTTAAAAAAACAAATTATGCTCTATCAACCTTGATAACGGAATCATTTAAACTTATATTGTTTAAACAAAAAGCAATTAATTATTATCTTACAAAAAATAAAATTTGTCGCATATTAAAGAAGTTTTCTTATTTTTACAATCAGGAATATACAAATGAAATCAAATAACAATCTGGATTCCGAATATAAAGGCTTTGAGCAGGGACCAATCCGTCCTCCCAGCGAAGCATATAGCCTATTATTGCGCATTACAAGAAACTGTCCTTGGAACCGCTGTTCCTTTTGCCCTGTATATAAAGAATCAAAGTTTTCCATTCGTCCTGTTGAACATGTTATTAAAGACATAGATACGGTACATAAATATATAACACAGTTGCTTCATCTTGCAGATGAAGCCAGACAGAAAGGCAAGAATGAAATAAGTACTTCCGATATAAAAGTTGAGCCTAATGAGAGCAGAGCTTTTAACGCTGCATATTACTGGATTTCTGCAGGAATGAAATCAATATTTCTTCAGGATGCAAACAGCCTTATTATTAAACCCTCCGATCTCATTGAAATTCTTGTTCACCTGAAAGAATGTTTTCCTTTAACAGAAAGAATAACATCGTATGCAAGGTCTCATACAGTTGCAAGGATAAGTGACGACGATCTTTTGGCCATAAGAACCGCCGGTTTAAGCAGGATACACATCGGTCTTGAATCAGGATCTGATAAAGTCCTTCAAATGGTGAAAAAAGGAGTTTCAAAAGAGACGCAAATAAAGGCAGGGCAAAAAGCTAAAAAAGCCGGGTTTGAACTCTCCGAATATGTTATGCCGGGCATTGGCGGTGTGAGTTTATCAAGAGAACATGCTCTTGAAACAGCGGATGCTTTAAATCAGATAAATCCTGATTTTATCAGGCTGCGCTCTCTTACAATCCCTGAAAATACAGGACTATATGATGACTACAAAGCAGGCCGTTTTGAAAAAGGCAATGATCTGGCAACAGCAAAAGAGATTCTGCTTTTTATTGAAAACCTTAACAATATAACAAGCTATATAAAAAGTGACCATATCTTGAATCTGTTTGAAGATGTAGAAGGAAAGCTCCCGCAGGATAAAGAAAGAATAATAACTATTCTTCGCACTTTCATAGATATGCCGCCGCAGGAGCAATTAAAATACAGGGTTGGAAGAAGGCTTGGGATTTTCTCACGCTTAAGCGATATGGATAATCCTCAAAAGCTTGCCAGAGTGGAGAACGCACGCATAAGCCTTGGAATAACACCTGAAAATGCAGATAATACTATTGACGAACTGACTCGAAGAATGATGTAGAAGTTAAATATTCAGATTCAAAGTTTCAGGGTTTACAGTTCAAGGTTAGAGAGTTATAAAAGACTCAAGACAACCAACTGTGAACCCGGAACCGTGAACCTAACAACCTGAGCAGATCCTAATAAAGCTGAAAATATATTATTACTATGCCAAAAGCTAAACTTAAAGAACATAAGATAAACAGGCGCTGGTGCAAAGGCTGCGGAATCTGTGCGCATTTTTGTCCTAAAAACGTGCTTGAAATTGATAAAGATGAAAAAGCGGTTGCAGCACGTCCGGAAGACTGTATCGCCTGCAGGCTGTGCGAATTAAGGTGTCCAGATCTTGCCATAGAAATAATAACCGAGTAGTAATCAGGTTCAAGGTACAAGGTACAAGGTGCAAGGTTCAAGGTAAGAGAGAAATGAAAATCAAACGTTTTGAAGATATTGATGCTTGGCAACCAGCCGTGAACTGTGAACCTAACAACCTTAGCAGTTACAACGGGTAAGGCAATAACATGAATGAGAAAATCATAAAATTTGTTCAGGGAAATGAAGCCTGTGTTGAAGCTGCAATATATGCCGGGCTGGGTTTTTTTGCCGGCTATCCTATAACGCCTTCAACCGAAATTGCTGAGCTGCTTTCCGTAAGACTTCCGCAAACAGGCGGAAAGTTTCTCCAGATGGAAGATGAAATCGCATCAATATGCGCAATCATCGGAGCCTCTTTGACCGGAAATAAAGTTATGACGGCAACAAGCGGCCCCGGCTTTTCTCTCATGCAGGAAGCATTAGGTTATGCGGTCATGGCTGAAATCCCATGCGTGATTGTAAATGTTCAGCGCGGCGGTCCTTCAACAGGAAATCCCACACATGTAAGCCAGGGCGATATAAACCAGGCAAGGTGGGGAACCCACGGCGATCATTCCATAATAGTACTAACCGCTTCAAATCACCAGGATGTTTTTTCCATTACCGTTGATGCTTTCAATATGGCCGAAATGTACAGAACGCCGGTTATTCTTCTTTTTGACGAAGTCGTAGCGCACTTGCGCGAGGGTTTGACAATACCTGAAAAGGGCGCTCTTGATATTGTTGACAGACTCAAGACCTCAGTAAAAAGAGGAGTTGATTTTCATCCCTATTTACCAAGAGAAGACGGACGTCTTCCCATGTCTGATTTCGGGGGTATCCACAGATACAATGTTACCGGACTTTTTCATGATATGTGGGGATTTCCTTCAAGTGATCCTAAAGTAGTCCACGGACTTCTTCGCCATCTTGTAGATAAAATAGAAAACAATGTATATGATATTTCAAGGTATAAAGAATACTTTCTTGAAGATGCCAGAACAATTTTTGTTTCATACGGATCTTCAGCCCGTTCGGCGCTTCATGTGGTAAAAAACAGAAGGGCACGCGGAGAGCGTATAGGTTTGCTTGAACTTCAGACCTTGTGGCCTTTTCCGGCAGGAATTGTGAGGGAAAAATGCTCTGAGGCACAATGCATTATCGTTGTGGAAATGAACATGGGACAAGTACTGCAGCAGGTAAAAACGGCTGTTGATAATCCCGATAAGGTCTTTCTTGCAAACCGCATTGACGGTGAGCTGATAACTCCCACAGATATCAGAAACATAATGAGGCTGATCCAGGGACGGGGTGTATAATAATGGCAATTAAGGATTATATCAGAGAAAGATTTTTTCCCCAGATGTGGTGTCCGGGATGCGGGCACGGCATAATTTTAAACGGCCTTATAAAAGCTGTGGAAGAACTCGGCTTAAACAAAAACGATATTGTTATGGTATCGGGCATAGGATGTTCCGCCAGGATCTCAGGCTATCTTGATTTTCACACAATGCACACGCTTCACGGGCGAGCTCTTGCCTTTGCAACCGGTATAAAAATGAGCAGACCCGAATTGAATGTGCTTGTGCCAATGGGAGACGGTGATGCACTTGCAATAGGAGGAAACCACTTCATTCATGCTGCGCGCCGTAATATAGACATGACTGCAATAGTTATGAACAACCGTGTTTACGGAATGACGGGAGGGCAGTACTCGCCTCTTTCCGGATATGGTACTCTTGCAACAACAGCGCCTTATACCAATATAGATCATCCCTTTGATGTTGTGGATTTAGCTGTGGCCGTAGGTGCTACTTTCGTAGCCCGCTCTACTACATATCACATACGCCAGTTAACGGATTTAATCAAAAAAGCTATCACCCACAAAGGCTTTTCAGTTGTAGAAATACTTTCCCAGTGTCCTACTTATTACGGCAGAAAAAACAAAGAAGGCAATGCGTACGAAATGATGGAACTTATGAAGCAAACAACAACACCGGTTGGTTCCGAGGCAAAAAAGCAAAATCATGATCTGATTGAGACTGGTGTTTTTGTTGAAACGGATAAGCCTGAATATTGCACAGAATATGATAAAATCATCGAAAGAGCAAAGAAGGACAATTAATTATGGAAAGAATAAGGATGGTTTTTTCAGGCTCAGGAGGCCAGGGCGTGATCACGGCTGCTGTTATTATTGCAGAAGCAGCAGTACTTTACGAAAATCTTGTTGCGGTGCAATCTCAGTCATATGGGGCCCAGGCAAGAGGTGGCGCCACAAAAGCAGATATAATCATATCGGATTCCGAAATAAATTTTCCTAAAGTGAATAACCCCAATCTTCTTGTCTGTCTTACACAGGAGGCATATACCCAATTTTCTCCCACAATACGTCCCGGCGGTTTTCTTGTTACAGATACCTACTATGTTAAAACCCATAACAAAGTGGCTGCGCGCCAGAGAGAGCTTCCCATGTATCAGTCGGTAATGGACAATATCGGCAAACCGGTTGTATATAACATCTGCATGTTAGGTGCTGTTATATCCATGATAGATATCGTAAGACCCGAATCAATCATGAAAGTACTTGAATCAAGAATACCTGCAAACCTTGTCGATATAAATAAAAAAGCTCTTGAACTTGGGTTGAAACTTGGAGAGCAATATAATAAATGACGGAAAGAAATTGAACAGAACAGATTTATGACCATTGCCATAGAACCCAACCCAGCCGGAATATATATCCATATTCCTTTTTGTGTAAATAAATGCCCTTATTGCGATTTTTATTCCATTACGGATCATTCTCTTAAAAAAGAATTTGTTAAAGCTCTACTTCTTGAAATGTCTTTATATAAATCCGTACCACCGGTTTCTGATACCATTTACATAGGCGGCGGCACGCCTTCCGTTCTGAAATCAAAAGATATCGGACAGATTATAGAGACAGTCTTTAATCTGTTTAAAATTACACCTGACCCAGAAATAACAATAGAAGTAAATCCTAAAACCATCAGCCCCGGATCTTTAAAAGGTTTTAAGCAAACCGGCATAAACCGTATAAATATCGGGGTTCAGTCTTTTTCCGATGATAATCTTAAATTTCTCGGTCGAATTCATTCGTCTATTGAAGCAAAAGAAGCAATCTCTTGGGCAAAAAATGCCGGGTTTGAAAATCTTGGAATAGACCTGATATACGGGATTCCCGGGCAAACAGAAAAATCATGGCTTCTGGATTTAAAAACCGCCATGCAATTTGAACCTGATCATATTTCCTGTTATACGCTCACATACGAACCAAAAACCCCGATTTATAATCATATGAAATCAGGCTTCTTTTCTCCAATGCCTGATTATCTTGCAGGTTCTTTGTTTGAATTAACTTCTGACTTTTTGGAAAACTGCGGTTATATACATTACGAAATTTCAAATTTCTCCCGTTCTATAGACAAGAAATCAAGGCATAATACTAAATACTGGTCTGATGTACCATATATAGGATTCGGCCCTTCGGCTCATTCATTCGATGGAAGACAAAGAAGCTGGAATGTACGAAGTGTGAAAGATTACATAAAAAATATTGAATCCGGCCTGCTTGCAACAGAAGAAAAAGAAGTACTTTCAAAAGAGCAGCATATTATTGAGGCTATTCTTCTTGGTTTAAGAAAAAAAGAAGGAATAAATATAAGTAATTTTAATATGAAATTTGAGATAAATTTTAAAGAAGTATTTAAAGAAACGATATCCGATCTTAGAGAAAAAAAGCTTATTATCTTAATTAACGAACAATGCAGACTTACAAAAAAAGGCACGCTTCTTCTCGACAGTATTTGCGCCATGTTCGCCTTAAATGAGTTTTAACGGCTTTATTAAAGGCTTATCCACAAACCTATTTCTTTGCACCTTGTACCTTCCATCTTGGGCCTTTAACTTTTTTTCTTGCACCTATATCCTTATCAACTTATGAACTTATGAGCTTTAACTCATCTTCTATGCTTATCGTCGCTTTTTTTAAATCCTGTTGATTTGACTCATGCAGAGGGCTAACAAACTGTTTAGTATTTTTGCTCATTAGACAATTTGTTATATTTATTCGTTATCTTACACGAAATATATAATGTCATCGAATTCAGATAAATATGTAATTTTTGATGTTGAGACAACCGGCTTTAACCCGCAGCATGGCGCAAGGATTATTGAAATAGGCGCTGTTCATATAGAAAACGGCAAGATTGGAGACCTCAAGCATGCACGGAAGCTTTATGCGCGGGAATCGGGATGCCCTTTAGCTGGCCTTAATATGATTGCGATAAGGGGCACGCACTGAAAATCCTAAGGGAGTAATGCAGTAATGAACGGTTACAGGAAGTCTGACAGCCTCATAGTATCGAAAAAACCTTTGAACAAGACAGGTGACAACAAGCCTGTGGCGGAGGAGGTGGAGAGAAGGGGGTTGGCTGAAAGGAATCCATCCAAGCAAAACAGGAACCAGACACAGAGCTGGGTATTTCTGCCAAATGAGCTGGATAGGATACGGCATGCAGCACAAAAAAACAGGAGTGAGCAGTTTATCTCCATATGGCAAAGTCATAGAAGGACGAAAGGTGAACTGGGTGCTTGATTTAGATATTCGTGGGTTCTTCGACGCAATCGACCCCGAGTGGCTGATAAGATTTATCGAGAACAGGATAAAAGATTACCCAGTCCTTTTATTTGTCACCCTTATCCATTGGATCGTATGCGCGTCAAAACTTGAAGCAGAAGCCCAGTGCATTAGTAGTGCACGCTGGGATCTGTGCAGGGGGGTGCCGAGTAACCGGCATTTCTGCCGCGATCTCTTGAGAAATAAAAAAGACAACGGGGTCTTAACCATTAACTATTCGACATAAAACGGCGGTTAGAGATTTATTCTTTAACTGTTTTCATTTTTTGGCGACAATGGGGCTATTTAAGGGGTGCATTAAACTATTAAACATAATTAAAGCAATGATATGTCATTCGGGGTTCATGCAAAGAAAGTCAAGGGGAATTAGGTAAGCGCTAAAACTCCCTCGGTCCGCATAATATCTAAGGAGCCAGTTTTTAAACGTCCCATTTTGGCCGATCTCTGTGTTGGGCGAAAATATTGCACTTTAGTGAAGCTTTAGCGCTATACTCGAAATACCCTATGTATTCTTGCGGTTAAAATTTTCACCCGCCTTGACCTTGACCAAACTGAAACGTTTTTAAAGTGGCTCTAAGGTTATAATTAATTATTATATAAATGAAACCGATATATTTATTGACAATAACCGTATGCAGTCGTGCTATTACAAAAAGAATTCATTTACAAAACTGAAAGAATTAACTAAAAATTCAGCAAATAATATATTCTTAACGAGGATTCTATGAAAAAATCTCTGATTTTTGTTTTTATATCTATTGTGTTTTTCGCGTGTGCCGGTCTCACTTTGACCGGATGTATTTCTTCATTGGCGACAGCGGCATACAATGGTAAAACCGAGGCGGTGCGGGAAATGCTGAATGGCAAAAATGTAGATATAAACGAAATATACGCGTGCAGTATGACAAGCCCTACTATGGGTTATACGCCTCTGATGTGTGCGGTTGAAAAAGGAAACATAGAAATTGTAAAACTCCTTATAGAAAACGGCGCTGATATTAATGTGAAAAGCGGCAGAGGCACAGCCCTGCACATCGCGGTAGAGTACGGGTATCCTGACATTGTCCGGCTTTTACTGGATAAAGGCGCCGAGGTTAGCATCCTTGGAAGTCCGGGCCCGGCAGCGGATTCTCCACAAGGCACCCCCTTGCAAATTGCCAGGGCGAAAGGCCAGACAGTACTTGTTCGTATGCTTACCAAAGCCGAAGAAATGCAGTCAAGCAAATATGACAAAGAGGCGTATCCGGTTAAAAGTGAAACGCCGGTATCGGAAACTGTCAAATCCGATGTTGATGAAATTCCATCCTTAAAAACCGCGACAAATAAAAAGGCTTTTGCAATTGTCATCGGCATTGAAAATTATCGTCAGAATCTTCCCAAAGCTGACTTCGCGTCACAGGATGCCCGTCTTGTTGCC
>JAHIFE010000027.1 GCA_018901125.1 Pseudomonadota bacterium
ACTGTATGGGTATTTAAATCTATTACATAGAGATTCTTTGTCTGCTTATCAATTCCATAGGCCATGCCGGTGTTTGGCGAAAGGGCAACGGAGTCTATCAGGCTGTCTGTAGGGATGTTGCCGATAACCGAAATATCATCGGCGTTTAAAAGGCAGGGCATAAAAAAGACTGCTAAAACAAACAGATACAGAAAGGCTCTTTTCATTGCAGGTCTCCTAATGGTTAGGGGTCAGGGACAAGGGGCCGGGGATCAGAAGTAAGTAATCAGAAATTTGCGCGCAGAAACCAGAAACCAGAAACCAGTATCCAGCCGCCGACTACAGTATATTTATAAAACCGAAACTTAATAAAGCTTAATAAAGCTATGAAAAACAGAATATCTGGTAAGACTTAAAGAAATCAAATAGATAGAAATTAATATAAAAAACCGCATGACATTTAACAGAAGAAACTATGCGTGTCAAGAATGTTTTTGCTGTTAAGCAAAGCTAATTTTGCTCATCATTTGGATATTATTAGCAATACCATCATGAATCACTTATAACTATATGATTATAGAGCCAGTTTCAAAACGTCCCATTTTGGCCGATCTCTGCGTTGGGTTAAAATTTTAATCCTCGAAATACTCCATGTATTCCTGTGGTTAAAATTTTCACCTGCCTTGACCTTGACCAAACTGAAACGTTTTGAAAGGGGCTCATTAGAAACAAAATATCAATACTATCTCACTATCGTTAAATAATAATAGCCCACCGGAACCGCATTACGCTTCGGCAATTTAATCTATTGATTTGAATATGTTCTGGATACAGGCTTTCGCCGGTATGACGATTTGCAGGCTTTTTGCGAATGCATCAAAAAAATGTTTACTAAGACGTAAAAACCAAATGGTGGAAATTATGATAAATCGTGTCATTAATAACAAAAGAATTTGTGTATATCAAGAATTTTTTGATATCAATAAAACTAATCCGCAGATCGTTTGAATGTTATTATTGATACCTGCATGGTTTGCTTATAAACTATATGCTTATCGAGCTTTCCGTTTTTTGAGTTCGGTTCTCATAGAATGCCCTTTGTGGCATAAAATAGTTTTTTACGCTTTCATCCCAAATTTATTCCAACAAAGATTCAAATAACGCTTGATACTTTTTTTTCCTTGACGTAAATTATTAGCTGATGTATTTCGAACGAACGCTTGTTCGCTTGTTGTAACGTACCAAGAAATCTTTGAAAAACGTATATTTTTGCTTAAGATCAAGAAAATAAAGAATAACCATGTTAGCAATTTTCTGTTGGTGTGGGCATCTGAGCCGGGTTTTTATGGTAGGCTTCTGTTATTTTGCATCTGTATAAGATATATTGTTGTGTGCTTGTGCTTTTAAGAAGATGCCCATTGCCTCTGCTTTCTAAAAATTGAATTAATATTAACAAAAGGAGGAGTAACAATTATGTATGAAAATTTGTGTAAGCCCATTAAAATTGGAAATCATTTAGTAACAAACAGAATGAAATATGCTGCAACTGTTGATAATTTCTGCGATACTAAAAATGGTAATGTTATTGATCGTGAGATAGAATACCTCAGAGAAAGAGCAAAGGGTGGCTTCGGCATTGTGGTTTCTCAGGGTGGATATACCCATATTTTAGGTAAAGGCTATGTCGGCCAGATGGGCTTGGTAGAAGAAAGCCATCTTGCCGGCCTTAAGATATTAGCTGATGCAATTAATGCTGAAGGGGCTATGTCAATAGGCCAGATCATGCATACCGGAAGATATGGTCATGCCCATGAATACGGGATTCATGAAGCAATAGCCGGCGGCAAAACAGTCGGTCCCGAGCCTGTCGGACCAACAGCAATGTCAAGTCCTATCAAACGTTATTCTCCTTGCCGTGAGATGACTCCTGAAGAAATTGAAGAGCAGATTCAAGCTCATATCGTTGCTGCCAGAATGTTTAAGCAAACCGGATGGCACGGTGTTGAAGTATGTGCAATAGTTGGATATCTTATTGCTGATTTCTTGAGCAGATGGACAAACAAAAGAACTGATAAGTGGGGCGGATCACTTGAAAACAGGGCAAGATTCCTTATTGAAATTTTAAAAGGAATCAGAAAGGAAGTTGGAGATGATTATCCGCTTGTTATGAGGCTCAACGCCACAGACCTTATCGAAGGCGGAAATACCAATGAAGAATATATAGAAATTGCCAAAATGTGCGAAGCTGCTGTAAGGATTGACCTTTTCAGTATTACTGTAGGCTGGCATGAATCCCCGGGTGCTGCAATAACTGCAGAGAAAAGACCAGGTGACTGGCTGTTTCTTGCAGATGAATGGAAAAAAGCCAAAATCAAAGCTCCTATTTGTATGGCTTATCGTATGAATCAACCCGATGTAGCTGAAAAAGCAGTAGCAGATGGAAGAATAGATATTTGGGAAATGTGCCGTCCCGGTATTGCCGATCCTTATCTTCCCAAAAAAGTTATCGAAGGACGTCCTGAAGATATTAATACCTGTACTGCATGTAACCAAGGCTGCTTTTACTACGTATTTATTGATGCCGTCATGGGTTGTATGATAAATCCAAGAGTAGGAAACGAATGGGATCCGGCATATGCTATTAATCCTGTTGCGAAGAAAAAGAAAGTACTTATTGTCGGCGCCGGTCCTTCCGGTATGGAATGCGCTCGTCTTGCCGCAATCAGAGGCCATGATGTAACAATAGTAGAGAAGAGCGATTCTATTGGTGGAGAAGTAAAATTGGGTGTAAAATCACCACTGCTTTATGATTGGGCTGAAACAATCCGTTATTATAAAGCACAGATTGCTAAACTTGGAATCAAGTTAAAACTTAATACTGAAGCTACCGCAGATTCCATTAAGGCAGAAGCTCCGGAAGTTCTTGTAATTGCTACAGGCGGTAAACCTTCCAGACCTAAAATAGACGGAATCGACAATAAAATAGTTACTAATGTTTTTGATGTTCTTGAAGGAAAAGTTAAATTAGGTGATAAAGTTGTATTTATAGGCGGCAATGAAATATCTATTCAAACGGCAGAATATGTGGCCGAGATGGGCAAAGAAGTAACTATTCTGGAAAAAGGCAAACACATATGCTTTGATGTTAACATCTTCAACATTCTTCAACACAGAAGACTTATGGCCAAACTTAATATGAAGAGTATGACCAATGTCACAGTTAATGAAATTACAGACGACGGTGTTGAAATTTCTACAGCAGGCGGAAAAGATGTAAGTATCGAAGCCGACAATGTAGTTGTTGCCGAAGGTATGGATTCAGAAGATGCACTTGCTAAAGCAGTTGGCACAACAATAGCTCCTGAAGTATACACCATCGGTGATTGTGCAGGCGTACGCAAACTGTATGAAGCCATTCATGACGGCTATAAAATGGGTGTCAAGATTTAA
>JAHIFE010000176.1 GCA_018901125.1 Pseudomonadota bacterium
CCTGGGGTCTGACCAAGCTATCAGATTGTTTTTTCTACAAAATCACTCCAGGTAATCCCATTATTTGACTTTAAACCTACATTTTCAGGCCCAAAAATGCCATTGTAAGGTTCTATAGATTCCCTTAACTTGAAAGTGCCATCCTTTTCATGTACTTTCCGTCCTATGGCTTTATACCCAAGGTGATCTCTTATTTGTTTAATAAAACCTTCACTACCGACTGCAAGGCTCGCGGACCATTTTCCTTTTCTGCTAATGTCATTTATCTTTATGGCTTCATCAATCCATCCTTTATATTTTGATGAAAGGGAAGCCATACTTTTAAATCCAAACAGCCCAGCCAACTCTTCACAATCAATTAAGGCATATCGCTGCTTTGGCGTTTGTATCTCGTTATATCCACAAAATTCATATTCTGACGGATGACTTACTACACCTTCACGAACCATATTTAGATCAATATATACCATGCATTTTGCCAAATGATCATCTGTCTCAATAGCAGTTGCATGATAGCAATCTTCCCAATAAGCGTCTTTAAGTCCTTTCCGCTGGATGTATTCTTGGCCTGTTCTACCGGCAATGAGTTGGATGGATTTAGGGATAACCTCATTGTGAGATTTATCCCTGACAAGCAGATGGATATGATTTGAAGTAATCGCATAATTCAACACACATAAACCATATCGTTTCCGGGCTTCGAATAACCACCAGAGCCATCGTCTGCGATCACGTGCAAATTTCAGCAAGAATTCCTTTTTATGGCATCTGTGAGTGATATGCCAAACATAACCAGGTATGTAATGTCGGTTCGCTCTCGGCATTTTTCCTTAAAGTGCTATTTTTGGGGTTCAAAATGCAGCCCTAAGAAGCTTTTCAGGCCTTTTTTTCAGGTAATCTCATGCGATATCAGTTTGTTACCTTGGTCAGACCCCAGAGCCCAAGGTACCCCAGAGCCCAAAGTCACAAAAGGAGAGGCTTTCATGAATGATTTTTCGTAACAGCTTAGCTCTTTGACAAATTATGCAGATTTATTTATGGGGGATGTTCTTCATGAAAGAAGTCTTAAAAGAATAAAACAAAAGGGTCGGCCTGTACGAATTACTTCACGGCTGCCCCTGTTTTACCAAAACATTTTAAAGCCTTGATTTATATAATATTTACAGGGCATGGCTAACAGTTTGTAGGTGAATCCCGTAGTACGGACCCGCATGCTGCGTGTTGTGGGGACTGGGGGAGAGAAACTCCCGGTTCCCCGATTCGGCAACGCAGTCTCGGCTCTGGGTTCCGTTTTTTACATCCATTTCTTTCGTTTGAACAGCCAAATTTGCATAACCGCGACAATCAGCAACAGGCCGCAGAAGATGGCGAAAGCCCAGTGGTTTTCAGTGCCAGGAATTCCGCCGACGTTGATACCAAGTAGCCCGGTCAGAAGTCCGAGAGGCAAAAAAATTCCCGCAACGATGGACAATACGTACATCGTCTTGTTCATTTGCTCCGCCAAACGACCGTTGAGTTCTTCCTGCGTTACGGTTGCCCGATCCCGGATCGCATCAAGATCTTCCACATAGCGCGTTGTGCGGTCTGCAATTTCCCTTAGACGCATACGTTCCGTATCGTTTAACCAATCCACCTTCTCATTGTGTAGATGGGCCATTACATCGCGCTGTGGCGCAAGATAACGACGCATGGAGATAGCGGCACGGCGAATATTCGAAATCTTCTGGCGAAGCTCGTAGGTCTGCTCTACGATCACTTCATCTTCGAGTGCATCAACGGTGTCGTCCACGTCGGATATAACTCCACCCATTCTCTCCACAAGACGATCGGCAAGTTCCTCCAAGAATTCGCCTGAACTGACTGGTCCGTTTCCTGCCTCAACAGCCTTACGAATATCGTCGATCGCCATCACGCGACGGTGCCGTAATGTCACTATACGATTTGATTCTATCCAGAAGCGAATTGATACCATATCCTCTGGATCCTTACCCGGATTGAGATTCACGCCGCGTAAAATCACCAGCATGCCTCCCTTGTGCACTAAGCTCCTCGGGCGTGTTTCTTCCGCAATCAAGGCCTCAACTATTACTGGCTCAATCCCGCTATTGTCTTGAAGCCAGTCCCTCGCGGCACTTCCGGTGTAGTCCAGATGAACCCAGAGAGAGCCGTCCTCTGGGCGCCATTTTTTAACGCCGTCTAATTCAAGTTGACTCCCGCCCCCGCTTCCGTCCAGTGCAAAAGCAAAGATAAGTCCGTTGATTTCGTTCATGGGGATCTCCTTTTGATGCCGAACACCAGAATAACTGAGTACAAAAGACCCAGATGAAATATAAAACTTTACTGCCCAATACGAATATTCGGTGAGAGTGAAAAACTCGCAGGCCTGGGCTCAGCGTTCATTCATTTGTTCGGCGGTTTTTTCCGTTTAATATATTGATGGATGCGGATTAAACAAACCCCTGTTCAAGAAAATGTTTTTTTAGAGTTCAATAGCTTTTGGGTTATTTTTCATTAAAAAGATGTACGTCTCTTTGTGGGAAGGGTATGGTTAGCCCGGCAGCTTCGATCTGTTCTTTTATTTTTTTATTGGCATCCCAATAAATATCCCAATAATTTTCAACTCTGGCCCATGCCCTTAACTGCAAATTCACCGAGCTGTCTGCCATAGCCTGTACCATTATTTTTGGTGCAGGGTCATCCATAAACCTCGGTTCACTCTGAATAACAGATTGTAACGCATCAAATCCTTTATCAATAGAATCGGAATAGGCAATTCCCACGATCAAATCCATTCGGCGCTTACCATTTTTGGTAAAATTCTTAATAGGAGATCCCCATAAGCTGCTGTTTGGAGAAGATATGTAGAGCCCATCTGGTGTTTCCAAAATTGTGGTGAACAATCCTACCTGTTTTATTGTGCCGATTATGGAGCCGCATTCAATGAAGTGCCCCGAACGAAAAGGCCTGAGAACAAGTAACATTACTCCTGCGGCGATATTGCTGAGAGTATCCTTAAGTGCTAATGCAATGGCAAGACCTGCTGCACCCAGCAATGCAATGATGCTGGCGGTATTTACTCCAAAAAAATCAAGAATAATGATGAGGCCGACAGCATATACAACCAAAGAAGTTGCTGTGCATAAAATGGGAACCAAGGTTTCATCAAACTGTTCAAAACGTTCGTTTGTTTTATTAATCCATCCATGTAGCGCTTTTGCAATAAAATGACTTGCAAAAACAACGATTATGACAAGAAGACCATTGTAACCAACTCCTAAAATCATTCCAGAATGGTTTTTCCAAAATGTTCCAACAAAATCACCCATAATAAAATCCCTTTTCTAATAAATGAAATAAAACCATTATTTATTACACCAATAATATCCCGCCGAACCCTCAAAGGTCACTGGCGCCGCCACAAGACATGCCCGTCACCGCCGTCGACGTTCTCGGCGTCAAGTGAAACGCCGGGTTCGGTGATTTTTTTGTCGCATTGATTAAGTGATTTGCCCCCGTAGAATTGTGTGAAATTCTATTTCACCAAGAGTAGCCGAGAGTAGCAAGATAGTTAGTATCCACACTTTTCGTGTTGGGTGCTGGAGCATTATCCCAATCCCAATTGACTTGAAGTGTTGCATTTAGTTTTTCGATAAGCGGGAAACGCAATCCTGTCTGCGACAAAACTGAGACGTCATCAACCTGCTCCAATCCCATTAATATTTCTTGTTTATGGAAGAAAACGACTGTTTTCCTAAAAAGAATCTGATCAAAGTTCAAAGCCCATCTTGCTGCCGGATATTGTTTATCCTCGGCCAGAATATAGTCTTCATTAACATAGTTCAGACCCAATTCTAACGATAGGTTTCTCTCTAAGCTTTCCCATGCCTGATACCCTGCGCCGAGACCTATTGCGGTTTTCAGATTCAGGTCTTTATATGAGTCTTTTATGAAAATTGAATTTGCAGAAGAATACCATTGGGGCAGGATAAAATAGTCATATTTCATATATCCGGTAAGGTTATTTGCGGACTCAACTCCATCATTCTCCGCATTATTATAAGTGCCTCCAATTGTATAGCGGTTGCTTGATGTCCTAGCCAGGGATTCAATGTCGACATGGGTGTTTTTCGTATCCGTGTTGCCATTGGTTATTGATAATCCGGCATTTGCATGACCGCTTAATTTTACGGGTGAAGCATCTTTGGTCGGCGGGTTTATTGCGACTACCTGGCTTAAGTTAATAGGGGAAGTTTCAAGGATCTCCCCTGATTTTATTTTAATCTTTCCAGGTTGATCCTCGATGGCATTGCCATTTATTGAGGTGCCATCTGTAAGAACAATATTCATGTATACATCTGAATTAAGTGTGCTGACATCTCCCCAATTAATTATAATCTCAGCGGAATAAGAAGTTTTTATAATTATTGATTCACCATCTTTTCTTATAATTGTACCGCTGATCCGGTCTCCATTCTTCAAGATTATCTCGCTTGCATGACCTGCAACAGCACTTGCCAAAAGAAAATAAACACTTATAACACTAAAAATAAATTTCATTTTCACCCCTGATATAGTTTTTCCAGCAAAATTCACTCCAATTATTTTTCTTCCACATTCCGCTGATTCTGAAGGCCAACGCAGAAATAACCTGCGCCGACACCGTGAAAGGATTTAAAACCTTACTTACTCGGCGTAAGATTGATTGATTTGTTGGCCCTTTAGTAAATGCAAGCATCAAGTATTGAAAGCACCTCTGCAAGCAATTCCTGACCACCGTGTTCAATCCGGTTTGCACGGCGAGTTTGGAAATCGACCGATTTAACTTGTTCTACCATTATATAACCAGTCAAATCGCTGCCCTTGGGAATAGGAACGTGAAAAGGAAAGTTACGTTCGGTGTTTGTGATTGGGCAAACAATAGCCAGGCCCGTACTTCGGTTGAAGAGGTCTTTGCTAACGACAAAGGCAGGTCTCCGTCCTTTCTGTTCATGGCCGGATTGGGGATCAAAAGTAATCGCGATGATGTCCCCTTGTTTAGGGATATACGCAGGCATTTACCATTCCTCCTTGCCGACCGGATCTCCCCATTCAATTTCGCTGATTTCATAGTCTTCAGGAATAGTGGCAACGAGGTCCTTAAGGGCATAGCGTCCGCGTATCCTTTTCGCTGGCTTGACGATCATAATTCCTCCTTTAACGCTAATATCCACATCATCGCCTACACAAAGATTCGCATCTTCGAGCAGATTTTTTGCAAGGCGGAGCCCCTGACTATTTCCCCATTTTTGAATTTTTGTAATCATTTTAACACCTCCAAATGTATAGCCTAAGTATAGCCGCTATTGATCTGGAAATCAAGAATTAATTTTTGGGCCAACGTACCGGTAAGTATCAGCCAGGGCTTCCACCGATACTTTAAGTGTTTGGTGAATTCCAAATTCCAGCCTCTATCTATTTATAAAATGCTCTCGGCCCTGGCTGTCGCCTGAACTGGATGGTGTACCCCGGCATGGGCGTGAATTTATCCGGTCGGAGCTGGTTCGTATCCATGGAATACCGTATGATGAAGATTGCACAGAACCTTCGGGGCTGGATGGGCTATTATGGGATATCGGAGTATTACCGACCGATACCCGAAATCGACTCCTGGCTCCGGCGAAGAATGCGCATGTGCTATTGGAAACAATGGCGATATGTTCGCACCCGAATCCGTAATCTTCTTCAAATGGGAACCCATCGGAATGTCGCCCTTCCCATGAGCTTTTCTCGTAAAGTCACATGGATGTGCGCCCGGACATTAGCCACGCAAACCGGCATGACCATTCAATGGCTCAAGGATCAAGGTCTGCTATCTGTCAAAGAACTGTGGGTGAACTTCATTCCCCAACTGCGGTCCGGTAATTTAAGTGAAACGCGCAGTACGGACCCGCATGCTGCGTGTTGTGGGGGCTGGTGTCGCGCCCGACCTTAAACTGTATCTATTCTCCCGGTTTGAAAGTGCTGTATTTTCTTTTAAAAATCGTTAAAAATTATTTCTTCTTATTTTGATGTTATTCAAACTAGCTTTAATACCAAATAGATATGTTTTATTAAAAACCTGATGAGAGTAAAATATATGCCTAAAATTAGGGACATATTCATTCCGGTGTAGGTTTCCAGATTCAACCTGTTAACAGGGTCAAAGATTTTTAGAATGCGTTGACAGGAACGAGAGATTATCAGAATAAATTAGCCTCTGGATTCAGGGGCTTTTTTTATTGGGAAAGGACGGCGCTTGTTCAGGAGCAGCCGCTCTTCAAAACATACCGGTCAAGCCGGTAAAAGGTATAATTATGATAATCTGGTTTGCAGCGGATTTCAAGAAGCTTATTGCATTGGGCCGAAATTACCCCTGGCCCGAGCCGAAGGGATGCCTTCGTTGCAAGGGATGTCGGTTATGGGGCCATGGGTTTGTGTTGGCCTTTTTTGATGGTTGGGATCAAGCCGTCGAGATCAAGCGATTCCGGTGCCCGGACTGCGATTGTGTCCACCGATTTCGGCCCGAGGGTTATTTCGAGCGGTTTCAGACGGATATCGCGACCATTCGTTCAAGCATCGAAATCAAGGCACAGACCGGCAAGTGGAGCGCCGGGATCGGCAGGACCCGTCAGGGACATTGGTTCAGGTCCCTTGTCCGGAAGATCAAAGGCCGTTTGACAGACATGTGGAATCAAGGGGTTTTGGCGGCCTTTGATGAGCTGGTTGAAAGGGGTTTGGTTCCGGTGAGCCGGTCCATTTAATCCGGCGGAGCCTGTATTTTTTTGTCACCCTACCGAAGGGTGTCATTTTTTGTACCTTCCTTTCGGGGTAAGACAGCCCGAACCATCAAAAAGGAGGTATGTGATGACCGAAGATGAAAAAATACAGGTGGCGGTATTCCGTTTTTCAGTAATCAGCGACTTTATCCACGGGTCCTGCATGAGTCGTGCAGAGAAAAGGCGGCTTTTGCAGGAGAAGTGTTCCCGCAAATGGCGGATTCCCTTTTCAGGAAAGACCCGGATCACCAGGGGCACG
>JAHIFE010000177.1 GCA_018901125.1 Pseudomonadota bacterium
ATTTTAATCCTCGAAATACTCCATGTATTCCTGCGGTTAAAATTTTCATCCGCCTTGACCTTGACCAAACTGAAACGTTTTGAAACTGGCTCCAGTCTTAACCCGGCTTTTTCACCGGGTTGCTGCATAAAAGTAAAACCCTCCTATGCTGATAAAATAAGTTGAACTTGGATGAGCAACCCGGTGGAAAACATTTTAAAGGAGGATAATTATGCCGCTTAAAGGACAGGGAAAAACCGGTAGAGGAGAAAATCAGGGTGATTCCGGAGCAATAAAAGGTGCGGGTCGTGGTCGCGGCTTGGGCCGTGGGCAAGGCGTTGGGCAGGGAGGAGAATGTATATGTCCAGGCTGTGGACAAAGACAAGCTCATGAGCGCGGCAAGCCATGTTATGGCATAAAGTGTCCAAAATGCGGTAAGTTGATGACGAGGGCATAGGTAAAAAATAATGATTATAAGTGTTGCAAGCGGAAAAGGCGGAACGGGAAAAACGACTATAGCCACAAATCTTGCTGTTTCTGTAGGAAAAGATGTTCAGATTTTAGACTGTGACGTAGAAGAACCCAATGCGCATCTTTTTCTGAACCCCTCAATTATAGAAACAGAAAAAGTTATGGCTCCGATTCCTGAAGTGGATGAGACCAAATGCACTTATTGCGGAAAATGTGCTGATATATGCCGGTTCAGAGCAATCATAGTGCTTGGCGAAACAATACTCACATTTGCCGAGATGTGCCATAGCTGTGGCGGGTGTATGAAAGTTTGTCCTGAAGGTGCTATTTCGGAAACCGGCCGCGAATTGGGTATTGTTGAACGAGGAAACAGAAACGGAGTCGGTTTTGTTCATGGAAGATTAAGAGTCGGAGAGGCTATGTCGCCTCCGCTTATCCGTAAGGTTCGTTCTTTTACCAACCCGGAGTTACTAACTATAATCGATGCTCCGCCTGGGACATCGTGTCCTGTTATTACTTCTATGAAAAACTCGGATTTTGTACTGCTGGTTACTGAGCCGACCCCTTTCGGCCTGAATGACCTGATGCTTGCCGTTGAAGCTGTGAGGATTCTGAAAATGCCTCATGGGCTGGTCATCAATCGTTCGGACATTGGTGACGGACAGGTAAAAGAGTATGCTGCAAAAAAGAACATACCTGTACTTATGGAAATTCCGTTCAGCAGAAAAATTGCAGAAGCATATTCACGGGGACAGCTTATAGTGGATGCAATGCCTGAGTGGCGGGATAAATTTCTTGGTTTATACCATCGTATTAAAGAACTTGCAAATTAGAGCTAACCGGAGAGATTTCATGAAAGAGTTGGTTATAATCAGTGGCAAAGGCGGCACAGGGAAAACAAGCATTATTTCAGCTTTTGCTTCACTTGCTGAAAACAAAGTTCTCTGCGATGCCGATGTTGATGCTGCGGATCTTCATCTTATAGCCTCCCCGCAAATCGATCAGCGTAATGATTTTATGGGCGGCAACAAAGCCTTTATTGAAGAGAGATTTTGTACCGAATGCGGACTGTGCCATGAGCTGTGCAGATGGAATGCGATAAATGATGATTTTATTGTAGACAACCTTGAATGTGAAGGATGCGGGGTTTGCGTTTATTTTTGTCCTGAAAAGGCTATAGAGTTTCCGGTGCAAAACTGTGGAGAATGGTATATTTCCAAAACCCGATTCGGGCCCATGGTTCATGCAAGGCTGGGTATCGCTCAGGAAAATTCCGGGAGGCTTGTAACTCTTGTAAGGCAAGAAGCTAAAAAACTTGCGGAAAAAAATAACCTTGATTTAATCATAACGGATGGGCCGCCTGGTGTGGGGTGTCCTGTTATTGCTTCCATGGGAGGTGCTTCGGCAGTTCTGATTGTTACTGAGCCTACTGTTTCAGGCAGACATGACATGGAGCGTGTGGCTCAGTTGGCAGCCCATTTTAAGGTACCGGCAATGATGAGCGTAAATAAATTTGACCTTAATACCGATCAGACTCTGTCTATAGAAAAGTATGCAGAAACGAAAGGGATAGCTGTATTAGGCAGAATCCCGTTTGATACGGCATTAACCAAATCAATGGTACAAGCAAAAACTGTTATTGAATATGATAAAGATTCCGTGTCGGCCCAGGCGATCAATACGGTTTGGAAACAAATAAGCAAATATCTGAACGATAATTAATAAATCAGATTGCAATGGGTCAATCAATTAAATAAATTTTTGTAATATTATGGAGGGTTTTTAGCAAATGGAAAATGGAAGAATAGCAATTCCGTCAATGGAAACTGGTGGTCTTGATGGCCAGCGTGCAGGACATTTTGGTCATTGTGATGTGTTCACACTCATCGATGTTGAAGATGGACAAATAAAAAATGTAGCTACTGTTCCCAATCAGGAGCATGTCCAGGGAGGATGCATGGTGCCCGTTAATCTATTGGCTGGACATAAAGTAAACGCCATCGTTGTTGGAGGAATAGGCATGCGTCCTCTTATGGGTTTCAGGCAGGTGGGTATTGAAGTATATTATGATGTTACCAGGCCGGTAATAAGACCGGTTGTGGAAGATTTGATCGCAGGCAAACTGCCGCTTATCGGTAATAATCAGGTCTGTGGAGGTGGCGGCGGTAGCTGAAAAACATAATGAAGTTACAGCGCCAATGCCTGTGAAAAAATAAAATCAGAAGCAGGGAGATTGAATAATGAAAATAGCTGTTACATCCGCCGGCACGGATCTGGATTCGCAGATCGACCCCCGCTTTGGAAGAGCGGCCAACATAATAATTGTGGATTCGGAAACCTTTGAATTTGAGGTGCTGGATAATAAGGAAAATATTAATGCTCTCAAAGGTGCGGGTATTTCTGCTGCAAGCATGATAAGCCGGAAAGGCGCAGAAGTACTGCTTACAGGATTTTGCGGGCCTAATGCTTTTAAAACGTTAAAGGCCGTAAAAATAGGTGTGGCAAATGATGTTTCCGGAACTATTAGAGATGCTGTAAAGGCATATATGGAAGGAAAATTTGCCTTAGCCGATGCGCCGAATACTGAAGGCCAATGGTAGGATTAAGGGGGTGTTTATGTTAAAATTGCTACTGGTTGTTGCAAACAAAGAAGATTATTCCGGTTTTGCCACAGAACTTGTAAAGCAAAAAGATGTTGATCTTTTATGGGCTGATTCAGGCGAAAAAGCGCTTGATATGGTTTCCGCCGGCCCTGTCGATCTTGTAATAACCGATGAAAAGTTAATAGATATGAATGGTCTGGAGTTTGCTTTGCGCTTACTTTCCGTGAATCCGATGGTTAACTGTTCGGCGGTAAGCTCGCTTGATGCCAAAGAGTTTCATGATAAAAGCGAAGGGCTTGGCCTGATGTCACAGCTGCCTCCGCGTCCCGGAGCAGGTGATGCGCTGGAATTGCTGGCCAAGTTAAAGAAATTGAAGAATCTTACGGAGTGTAGCGCATTAAATAGTAAATAACCGGTTAAAAGTTAACAGAAATGCCGGATGCGGCATAAAATTGTTTTTTTACTAGTCAGTCTATTATAAATCAGGAGGTATATTTTATATGAATATTGCGGTATTAAGTTGTAAGAATATAAAGGATGAGACTTGTCTGGGTTGCCAACGCTGTTTGATGGCTTTTGATAAAAAAGAAGGAGAATTTGAAAGATATAAAGATACTGATGCCAAGTTGAGGGCTCTTTTGCATTGCGGAGGATGCCCGGGAACATCGCCGATAGTACGTCTTGTTAATCTTAAGGCATGGATGGGTCTTACAAAAGAAACAATTGATGCCATACATATAGGAACCTGTCTTTTGGACAACTGTCCTTATAAAGACACAATTATATCAAAAGTAAAGGCAAAAGCAGGTGTTGAAGTTATCGAAGGAAGTCATCCGTACAGACCGGCTAATATTTTCGGGGCATGAGCAGGAAACACCATCTAATAATTCATATTTTACAAGTCTTTTCTTGTGTGATTAATGCTGATATAATATCATCATCAGGTCTCTTAATCAAACAGGATAAGGAGTGAAAATGCCTAAAATAAAACTTCGTGTATTGGTTGTTGGCGGTGTTGCCTGTGGTCCAAAGGCAGCATCAAGACTAAAAAGACTTCTCCCCGATGCAGATATAACGATCATTGAGAAGGGAGGAATTATTTCTTATGGAGCCTGCGGATTGCCTTATTATGTTGAAGGCCTTTTCCCAAGAGTTGAAATGCTTACGGAAACGCCGGTCGGCGTGGCAAGAACTCCTGCTTTTTTTGAAAAAGCAAAAGGAGTAAAGGTTCTTACAGGAACGGAAGCACTTTCTATTGACCGTAAAGCAAAAACAGTAACGGTTAAAGATCTTGCTACCGGAAAAACAGATAAAATGGAATATGATAAGTTGGTGCTGGCAACCGGTGGTTTTCCTTTCAGCCCTCCGATTCCCGGTGTTAACCTGAAAAATGTCTGGTTTATCAGACAACCCGGTGATGCCGATACTATTGTAAAAGAAATTGAAGCGCAGAATTTAAAGCGCGCTGTTCTTATCGGTGCAGGATTTATCAGCCTCGAGATGTCTGAGGCCCTTGTCAAAAAAGGTCTTGATGTTACTATGGTTGAAAAGGAAGACCAGATAATGCCTGCGTTATTGGATAAGGATGTAGCAATGTTTGCTGCAAAGCATCTTCGCCAAAAAGGCGTGAAGCTTATACTTTCAGAGCGCGTTAAGGCTATAGGTGGTGAAGGAATTGTTTCATCGGTTGATACGGACAAGCAAAGCATACCTGCCGATCTTGTTATTATTGCAGTTGGGACAAGGCCAAATGATGGGCTTGCAAGAGATGCAGGCATACAATGCATGGACAAGGGCGGTATCGTAGTAAATGAATACTGCAAAACCAGCGATGAACATATCTATGCAGGCGGTGATTGTGTAGTATCTCATTATGTAAACAAAACCGCAGGAAGTCCGCTTTATGTTCCTCTTGGGTCAACCGCAAACAAGCATGGAAGAGTTATTGCCAATCATATTGCGGGTAATCCTACACCCTTTAATGGCATTGCCTGTTCCAGCATTGTAAAAGCATTTGATTACACTATAGGGCGAACAGGGTTTTCGGAAAAACAGGCACGCGCTTTGAATCTTGATATTGAAACTACTACATGGGCAGGTGCTGACAAGCCGCATTTTATGCCCGACTCGAAACCATTTATTATTAAGATGATAGCCGGAAAACGTGACAGGAAACTGATCGGGATACAGGTAGCCGGAATGGGTGATGGCGCAAAACGCCTTGATGTGGCTGCCGGTGCTATACTTTTTGGGGCAACTCTTGATCAGCTTGCTGATGTGGATTTTGCCTATGCTCCGCCGTATGGTCCGGCGCTTGACCCGCTTGCAACCTGCGCCCATCTGTTGATTAATAAAATGGACGGTATAGCTGCCGGCATTTCGGCTTTTGAGGCCAAAAAACGTATTGAAACCGGAGATGTTATATTGCTTGATGTTCGTACTCCGGAAGAAGTAGCAGCAATGCCGTTTCCCTACGATTTTGTCAACATTCCTCTTGGAGCGTTGAGACAAAAAGCGGAAAGCTTGCCAAAAGATAAGGATATTATTACTTTCTGCAAAATCAGCTTAAGAGGTTATGAGGCGCAAAGAATTCTGAATGCAGCCGGGTTTAACCGGGTTTCATATATCGAAGGCGGCATTTTAGGCTGGCCCTTTTAAGTTTAAACAAAAAAGAAATTTTCGCAGCGTATAGCAGCAGTTCAACCAACAACAGACCGAGGTTATTTATCTGCCCCTGCCTGTTGTTGGTGTTTGTACAGAGTTCATCTTGCTTTAATTGTGCTTCATTTCTTGCGATTTGCGTACTTGGCAATGACGTTCAATGGTGTCCATAAATTTTTCGTATTACTTGTAATGCTTAGTGCGGGTTGCGTTGGGAAATCCGCATTCCTGCCAGTTTCTTTGTCATTGAAAAAAATTATAAATAAGGTATGTTTAACATCAATATTATTTATTTGACTTAATGACAAGTTCCAGAT
This sequence comes from Pseudomonadota bacterium, assembly GCA_018901125.1. Lineage (GTDB taxonomy): Bacteria > Desulfobacterota > Desulfobacteria > Desulfobacterales > RPRI01 > RPRI01. Next base: position 6,032 of record JAHIFE010000177.1, read on the forward strand.
TATCCACATCCAAGTTTATATGTTAAATATACGCTTAAACTCATATACTTACAAAGGGCTTTGAAAAGCTCAAGAGATTCTGTTTAATGGTATTTTGATTAATTATAATAAAGGAATCTATGGTTACCTCAAAAATGAGTAGTGAAAACACTATTTGTTATAACTCATTGGTTACCCGGATAGACCGGGAAAAGTTAAACGGCCATAAAAGTGTAGTGATTTGGTTTACAGGACTTTCAGGTTCAGGAAAATCAACAATTGCTCATGAAGTCGAAAAAAGGTTATTCGGCCTGGGTTGCCGCACTTTTGTGTTTGATGGAGACAATGTAAGACACGGTTTGTGTGGCGACCTTGATTTTACTCCAAAAGACAGAAAAGAAAATATCAGACGTATCGGAGAGATGGTTAAACTGTTTTTAGAGGCAGGAATGATTACTTTATCCGCCTTTATCTCACCGTATAAAGCTGATCGTAGTTGGTTGCGCGAGCTTATATCCCCTGAAAATTTTATTGAGATTTACTGCAGGTGTCCGATAGAAGTATGTGAGAAAAGAGATGTAAAAGGTTTATATGCAAAAGCCCGTGCAGGATTAATCGCTAACTATACCGGTGTTTCCTCCCCTTATGAAGAACCTGAAAACTCTGATGTAGTTATTGATACCAATTTGTTGTCGCCGGAAGAATCCGTGAATATAGTCTTGGATTATCTTATCAATGACAAAATGATTAAATTTTAACAAATGCAATACTGAATAGGAATCGTGGTGAATATAAACGTAGAGGTTCTTTGCAATATCGCAAAACAGGCTGGCAATGTCATTATGGAGATATACAATGGTGAACATGTAATTGAATTCAAGGAAGACAAATCTCCCTTAACTGCTGCCGACAAAGCCTCTCATAAAATAATTGTCTCAGAGTTAAAAAAATACTACCCGCAAATCCCGGTTCTTTCTGAAGAAGGAAAGAATATTCCTTATAATATACGTAAAGAGTGGAATTGCTTCTTTCTTGTTGATCCTCTGGATGGAACAAAGGAGTTCATCAAGCGTAACGGTGAATTTACGGTTAATATTGCGCTGATTATCGACCGGGCAACTGTAATGGGTGTGGTTTATATTCCGGTCCGGGATAAAATATATTGGGGGACTCAAGATGGTGGCGCCTTTATGCAAGAGGGCACGATTGAACCGAAATCTATTTGCATACGTCAGCCTGATCCTGAAAAAGGATTGACGGTTGTTATGAGCCGTTCACATCCGTCACCGGAATTGGACGAATATCTACAAACTATCAAAATTGCCGAAGCAATTTCCGTGGGCAGTTCTTTGAAGTTTTGTGTTGTGGCTGAAGGGAAAGCAGACCTTTATCCTCGTCTTGGGCCTACTATGGAATGGGATACCGGCGCAGGTCAGGCTATTGTCTGTGCGGCCGGCGGAAAGGTAGTAAAGTTGGATGGGTATCCTCTTGAATATAACAAAGAGAATTTGCTTAATCCTGATTTTATTGTAAATTGTAATATGCCATTATTTTAGTTAACAGGAGAATACAGCTATGAAAGTTATCGGAGCGGGATTCCCGCGCACTGGAACTATGTCGATGCAGGCTGCTCTTAACCGGCTCGGTTATAATTGTTATCATATGCAAGTTGTGTCGCGTGAAAAAGGTCACGTACAGGCATGGACTGATCTGGTAAACGAAAAAAAACCCATGGACTGGAAGAAGCTTTTCAAGAACTATCAGGCTACCGTAGATGCACCTGCTTGCTTTTATTATGCAGAACTTCTCAACGAATTTCCAGATGCCAAGGTGGTTCTTACAGTAAGAGATCCTGATCGCTGGTATCAGAGCATAATGACATTATTTAATACAATGAAGCCTTTGCGTTCCATAGGATATATAATCCCTAATTTAGGGCGGTTTATCCGGTTGGTGGATAGTCTTTCCGATAAGTTTATAGCTCCGGCCAGAGACAGGAAATCATTTATTGAAGGCTATGAACGCCATATTCGTAAAGTACAAGAAACGGTACCAAGTGATCGTCTCCTTGTATTTCGTGTAAAGGAAGGATGGGAACCATTGTGTGCTTTCCTGAACTGTGAAATTCCGAAAGATACACCTTTCCCGCATCTTAACGAAGGCGGCGCGACACTTAAGACTAAATTTCGCGAAAATTTTCTGGTGAAACCTGTACGAATTGTCCTGATTATTGCAGCCCTGTTAATAGTAGCGGCTTTAGTTCGCTTGCTCTTCTAAATTCTGTGATTCTGCATGTATCATTGAAGAAAACAGGTCAGGTTGAAAACTGAAAGCCAATGTCCTTGATTTGCCAGTGCCGGGTTCCCGAAAGCCCCAACCCGACATTTCTTACCGCACTTGGAATTGTTCGTTAGAAGGGAAAATAGCTCCATCTATAATATTTATGCATTACGGTCAGCAGTGCCGAATTCCTGATGGGCAAACTAATCCCGTATCTTTCTATTTCAATTATAAATATGATTATTCTCTGGCTATTGGCCATCTTTTGTTTAGGGCTCCGTTCCAGGGTAATATCCTGTTTTATTTATTTGCTTCCGTTTTATATGGTATCTGTACTAGGGGTATCGGCTTGCCGGTTTCAATTTTTGACTGATTAATACTAAGTTATATTCAAAGTCTATCTGCGTTGGCTTCGTCGGATCTGCCCTCGGTGCATCACATATAAGACTGCGGAAAAACCCCCTTGCCCCCTTGCTATCTTTTTTAATGTAACTTGGTATATACTTACGGAATCTGCTTTTGTCTTCCTATCGAAAGATCATGAAGCGGTATTAAAATATCAGCCAGATTTTTTATTTTCTGTGCAGAATCATATCCTTTAATGGCATCGATATGAACACCGGGGCAGATTGCAGGTCCTTTTTCAGGAAAATTTTTTTCATTGCAGCAAAAGCCTGTAATAACCGCTTTTCCCTTTGAAGTGTTTATGGCAACAGACTGACCACCAACAGTATGGCCCGGAGAAAATATTAATTCTATTCCGTCTTCAATTTTTACATCCCCTTCCACTTCAACAACGTTAACTCCATCAAGTACATCAGGATAATATCTGTGATCAATGGGATGAGGGTTTTTAAAAAATTCCAGTTCGGCTTTTTGTACATAAACAACAGCGTTTTCACATTTATAATCATTTTCACAGTGATCGTTATGAAGATGGGTATGAATTATTATATCAATGTCTTCGGGTTTAAGATTAAATAATTCAAGCGCATCTTCGAACTCCAGCACCTTGAATCCGCACTTTTTTTCAGTTTCTTCCGATACGACAAATTGTTCCAGGCCTGTATCGACCAGAATATTTTTATCTCCCCCTTTTATGCAAAACATATAAACCGGAAGAAGTATTCTTTTCCCGTAGTCGCGCTGATAGGTCATAATCCCCTGGTCTGTTTCATTTATACCGACCGCGCACGGATGTATTGTATATTCTTTCATAATGAAGATTTGCCCGATCCTGAATTAAATGTATGCAGCCATCATAAATCTTTTATAAGAGCTATCATATCTTTCACAGCTCTTTCCATACCAACCATAACAGCTCTTGATATAATGCTGTGACCTATGCTGAACTCGCTGATTTCACCAATTCCCTTAAAGGCTTTTATGCTTTGATAACATAAACCATGTCCTGCATTTACTCCCATTTTCAGTTTTTTTGCAAGTATTGCGCAATTGTGTATTTCGGAAAGCACCTTATCTTTTTTCTTCTTTATTTTAGCTTCAACAAAAGAGCCTGTGTGAATTTCGACCATGGAAGCGTTAATTTTATGCGCCAGTTTTACCTGCTCAGGTTCCGGATCGATGAAAATACTAACGGGAATGCCTGCATTTTGTAGAGTTGCTACACATTCTGAAATAGCATTGGCGTGAATTAGAAGATTAAGTCCTCCTTCTGTTGTCAGTTCGCTTCGTTTTTCCGGAACAAGCGTAATCGAATCAGGTTTTAAGCTAAGAGCTATTTCTATCATTTCAGAAGTAGCAGCCATTTCCAGTATTAGTTTTGTCTTGATTATACTTCTTAATATTTTTACATCATTATCCTGTATATGACGTCTGTCTTCCCTGAGATGAACTACAATTCCGTCAGCACCGGCAAGTTCAGCCAGAATTGCTGCATAAACCGGGTCAGGGTAATTTACATGTTCTCTTGCTTTTCTGAGTGTTGCAACATGATCTACGTTTACGGCAAGTCCGGCCATTTAAAAACCTCCGATTTTATGACTTATTGGTCCAATTTTCATGTATTTCCTGTTTGGCTGAATGCGCTTTAATATTTTATTACACTTTTTTACATATAAAATATATTAAGTATGGTTTATTCTGAACCGACAAAGCTATAATAACAGGTTCGCAAAAAGTCCGACAACAGTCTATGGGTTCAAATATTTTATGTGGAAATGGATTAAATCCAAGAGCTGAATTTTAAATGCCGCCATTAAAATGTTCTATATATTCCAATGGTTGAAATTATTATCTTTCTTTTGCTTGATCCAAATCAGATGTTCTTTAAAGGGGTTCAGGGCCAAGCCGTTCGAAAATTTTTGCCGGATTTGTTTTAAATTAAGGTAATGGCTTGTAAAACTTATCATTTTATGATATTGAGCTCTAATAAACTAAAAGTAAGATGTAAGGCAAGATAAAATTATTGCTTATAAAAACTATTTTTGTTCAGGAAAATAATATTTCAGAAGGAAAAACAGGTTATGTCAATAAAACATCCTGAATGTCCACTATATAATCCATTAAATTGCAAAGAATATTACAATCCAAAACTATGTGCTTTTGTCAGAAAGGACAGGGTTTGTCTTAAAAAGAAAAAACCTAAATTAAAGCAGAGCGAAAAACAATAAATATGTTGTGGAGAGTATAATAGTAATATTCAAAAGTGGTTATATAGTAACATTTCGATTGACCGGATTTAAATATAGCTGTAATTTTTGATTTCAATTTTTTTCCAATATTATTCCCATTTGTCTCGATCGTATTGTCTGATCATGATTATTTCGGAAATTTTTGGTAATTAGGTTTATCGATATATCCCCAGGCAAATAATGCTATTGAAGTGATTATAGGGATATTGCGGGAAAGCTTTGGACAACTCATTTTTGTTTCCATATCCTTTGTCCCCTCAGCATTAGATGGATGTTATTCAAAGATCTCTCTTCAGTATAATCAAGAATGAACTATTACATCAAATTCATCCCTGTACCGGGAAAAAACCATAAGAAATATTGCAGAATATGTTGAGATTATATAATGAGCGAAGACTTAAATTCAAGTTTGATTATCTGTCTTCAATTGACTTTATCGAGAAGCAGTTTTATACGATCACAATAACAGGCTTAAACAACAGATTGGCAATATAATATTGAGAACAGGGGTGACTACATACTTGAAGCGCAACAAACGAAACGGTAAGGTAAAAATAAATATTATAAAAAAACGGAGGATAGCATGTTCAACAATTTTAAAAAAATAACCATTATATTAACAATATTCTGCTTGCTTGTTGCACCGGCAGTTTCTTTTGCCGATTTAGAAACTAAATCGGAAGCCGAGCATAAAAGCCCAAACGCAATAGAATATACAGCGGATCTTTTAATAGTCAGACCTATCGGCATTGTGCTGGTTCCTGTTGGAGCAGTAATATTTGCCATTGCTTATCCATTTACGCTGATTGATGACAGCACTCACGGAGCTTATGAAGCTCTCCTCGGGGAAAATATCAGATATACTTTTCAAAGGTCATTAGGGGAAGATATGCCGTTATAATATTAAGGATATATTGCCTGGGATTTTCATTTAAAGTAAAGAACTATAAAAAGTAAAAATCCATCTGGGAGCTTTGTTATAATGGGGATAGACTTGCTTTAAGCCGATGGGGAATTTCTAAGCTGAGAAAGTGTACAGGTCGCATGTTTCTGCAACTGCGGCTTCATTATCGCCAAATATGCAGGTGATTTAATATGCCGCAAAAAAACAGAATAAATGGGATCATAACCGCCGCTTCGGATGAATTATCTGCCGGGAGAGATTTCAAATCTCCCGGCGATTATGATTGCACAATGGTAATAGATGACCGAAAGCGGACATATCGTGTCCATCTGCCCACAGGGGTTAAGACCGGTGAGCGGTTGCCTCTGGTAATTATGTTGCACGGCGGACAAATGACCGGTATTCAAATGGAACGAATAACAGGCTTATCCGAAACTGCTGATGATAAAAATTTTGTGGTAGTATATCCCGATGCAATAGGAATATATAAAGGCCGGCTATATTGGAATGACAGCCGGGTACCGGAAGTTGATGATGTCGCATTCATATCGGCATTAATTGATGAGCTGATAATTCGAGAAAACATTGACTCTCGGCGTGTCTACGTTGCAGGGTATTCTAATGGCGGGGGCATGGCCAATTTCCTGGGAGTTGCGATTTCAGATAAGATAGCGGCAATTGCTCCGGTTGCCGGAACTATAGTAAGAGATATGGACAAAAAGTGGCAGCCAAAACGTCCTGTGCCGGTTCTCTATTTTCATGGCACGGCCGATCAATTAGCCTATTATGAAGGCGGAACCGCAGGTACGTTTAGGGGTTCAAGTCTATCAGCCGAACAGCATGTTCAATGGTGGGCAAAAATGAACGGCTGTGATTCTGAACCGGCTTGTAAGGAATTAAAAAAGGATCCGTCGGGTTTGTCGATTAAGCGCTATATTTACGGAAAAGGGCGTGGAACAGCAAAAGTAGTATTTTATAGAATTGAAGGCGGGGGCCATACCTGGCCTGGGAAACCCAACGCCTTTCCCATAAAAATATATGGTAAAACAACAGTAAATCTGGATGCCAATGAGATTATATGGCGATTTTTCAAGAATTATAAACTGCCAATCGACTCTTTAAACTTTTAGATATTCGCTGGCAAAACGGCGAGGCTTTGCGGCGCGCGAAACAAGTCCGCTCTTGGCTTTTGAGCTTTCGTTTTATGTTATATAAAGCGGAAAAAATTTATCAATATGTTTCATTACTTCTGGCTAAATTAATTTTAAAATGGCTAGTTGGTGTTAAATAATTCAGTTAAGCCTATTCCAAAACGTTTCAGTTTGGTCAAGGTCAAGGTAGACGAGTTAAAAATTAGCAGTAAAAAAGGGGTCTACCGTTGTCGGATTTTTAAAATAAACAGATGGGCTCAAACCAGTGAAATGTTTAAAATCGTTAATCATATGCGCTTGGTCATAATACCCGCAATCCAGCGCTGTTTCCAACCAGGAGCCTTCAGGGTATCGGATTTTGCTTGAAAGGGCATTTTTAAATCTAAGATTCCTGCAAAGCTGTTTTGGAGACAGGCCAACTCTTTCTTTAAACTTTCGTTCCAAGTGGCGGCAACTGACACCGGCTGTTTTTGCAATATAATCTATAGTTATAAGTCCTTTGTGCAATTCAATGGCCCGAATAGCCGCGGAGATACTATCATCTTTCCGATTATTTTTCTTTAGTTGATGCAAAAAAAAGCGATCGAGATATTCAATCCGATCTTTCGATGTCAGGCATGTATTGAAAAAACATTCCACCATACTTGCTCCTTTTGCGTCCCACAATTCTTGTGAATCCGCAAGGCAATTGGTCAGTTCATGGGCGGGATAAGGGAAAAAGAAGTATGCTCCTCCGGGACGAAAGCACACTCCGAAGATTTCAATCCGGCCTTTTGCCCGCATCTTCATAGGCTTTGTCAACGGTCCGGAAATCGAAATGCTTTCAACCGTTTTCCCTATTGAATTTTCCATAGCGATCTCGATCGGATCTCCCAGGTTGAAAGAAAGTTCGACTCCTTCAGTCAAAAATTGTTGGGAAACCTCCTGGGATGAAACACTGGGAACCCTTAACAACCAATAATAGCGGATGAATATATCAAGTGCTTTGTGAGGTTTGAAAATATCGAAATACATACTGCTGTTCTTTCCCATTTAATTAAAATATTCAGCTGTGATCATAAAGACTTCTGGGTATTTTTCCACATAGTCTTATTTCCCATGTTTAACCAGATTGAGCAAATGAATTTGGGTTCGTGTTTGAACAAGAAATATGAATCAAGATTTTTGTTTAATGCTTCATCAATATTATTGTATTCCCGCGGCGTTCCGGCAACCGATTCCGAATACAAAAGCATATCATTTGTTCTATCCCAATCGATTTGCCACGTTACTCCTGCCGGTTTGAAGAATGTTTCATAAGTCGTACGATCCAGTGTCGGGTCAATGGATATCCAGTGATCGTCTATCAGTACTTTGGCAAAGCAGTGGTAAAACGGATCTGAAAAGAAAACATATAACGCCCCCACGGAAGGCTTTGTAAAATAATTCCGAAGCGGATTTGCCATAAGCTTAGATTGAACTTTTGCAGCTCTTAACAAGGATATCATCAAAAGATTTTTATTATAGCAAGCACCGTATCCTTTTAGAAGAGTTTCTGATGCCTTAACCTGCCAGTGGTCTCCTCCAAAAATAATTGTGTCTCTGACAAAAAGAAAAATTTTTTCGATTAGATCGATTGTATCGGTTGAATCACGAAGGAAATTATTTGAAAGCTCTGCAATGGCCGGGTGCGAATAATCACAATAGGTCGTTTCGGCAAGATTATCATTTAGGATTTCATTTCTTTGCCGAGTTATATTTTTTTTGATATTTTTGCTATTTTCCAACAACATGACTTCACCTCCTTGTTCAATTGCATAGGCTGGTTTATGAAAAACTATCTTATGTGATAATTTAGCATACATCACCTGCAATATAGAGGATATGTTTAACGGTTGTATTGGAAAAATGCGACAAACACGTACTTTAATGTAGCAATTGGGAAATTATAAAGATGCAAGATTCACATTCTGATTCAAGCAAATTATCATTGTTCAAAATGGTCCTTTGTTGAGAAACATCTGTTACATTAACCCAAATGAACCAATAATAATCTTTATTGGAGCCTCCAACCTTTATAGAAGAAAATGCGACAATGGCATATTTGCCCGGTTTTAGTTTAAAACTAAATTTACCATCAGCGTCTGTTTTTGTAGATTGAACTGGCTTTGGAAGTCCGATAAGAAAGTATGAGGCCTTAGGATAACCGGAATACGCTGTTAACAAGCGATTAAGTACGCTTTTTTTTCTAGAAAGAGCTTCTTCCAATTCACGATACTCTTTTATATATCGACGACTATAGATATTGTCCAAATAAACACGATAAAATTTATCTTTAGCTTTCTTCTTGTCTTCGTATTCTCGTTGTGCCTTTTTTATATCATGTTTCATCCGTTCTATTTCTTGTTTAGCAGATTGTAGTCTGGATTGAGCAAAAGTATTCATCTTGTCGTAATCTATAACAGAAATTTCGACAAGACCGAGTTTAATATTTTGCCCTCCTTTCGTTACAATATAGACTTCTCCTGACAATTCTTTCTCTTTTGGCAATTCTTTTTCTTTGGGAGTGCATCCCAAAAATAGAAGAGATATGATTATAAGATAGAAAAACCATTTTGCTTTCATTGCTATTACCCTTATTTTATTATAAAAGCATTTGAAAACCCATAAACGCAAAAGTTTATTTATATCAAGGAGGTTTCCCTATGCTCGAAGAAAAGACAAATAAAGTTTTTAACTTATTGTGAAATATCAAATTTTTCAAAGAAATCAATAGAGACTTTTATAATAAGATTAAGGGAGTTCAATTTTGACACAGCATGGAACCGATGATTTTCTGGGGTATAAGTACTGCTCTATTGCAAAATAATGCCGTTTTCAGTCTGTGGGGGCAAGACTGAAAACGGCATCTCAATATGTATAAAATTTGCTGTGGCGGTGCTCTAACGCCCCCACCGCTCTAACAGGTTGTTTCCTGTGGTATTGTCGGGGTTGGATCGGATGTATTTCCCGCCATAGACGTGGTAGCCCGGCACCTTGATCAGCCCCAATTTCATATAGCGAATAAGGTCCTCGGTTCTGAACTGGCGTCCGCTTGTCAGCGTGAAGTACATGAACTTGCCCAGTATTTTCCCGTAATCCGCTCTGGCTATGGTTTCACTGATCGGCTGAATCAGGACCTGGATTTTGATGGAGAGGGAATTGTCATCGAGCTCGATCGTGTCCGTATAGACTTCAATCGGTATGCCACCAATGGATAGTCCCTCGGTAGTGATCGATTCCGCCAGACGATCCATCATACCATTGAACATTTTTCCAATCATCTTCTGCCCGATCTCCGGCACTTTGTCCTCTGCGTAGTCTAATGCACCGTAAACGACGATTCCTATTGGGAAAAGAATTACCAGCAACAAGTCAGCCCACCAGGGCAGGTCAATGTCTATATCGATATCGGAACCGTCAAGAACGATTTTATTGAGACCGGGACGGTGATGGAAGTTGAACTGCCCTGTCACTGTGCCGGAGGCATCCAATTTTGTATCTTCAATTTTCCCGTAAACAGAGACGGCATTGTCTTCAACGGTCAGATCCAGACTTGAAATTTTGAGCGATGAACGGAAACTCATAAGCCACTTTTGAAGGTCGCCTTTGAATTTGGTGACCATAGACTGAAGTGTGCCCTCGTTGACATGAACTAACACTTCGCATCCTGACGGGACAAATTCGGGAGTCAGACCGACATTCAGCGTGTCGCCCGGCAGGCCGAAGAATATGCCGATGGCATCTATCCCGATTTTTCCTATCATATGGCGAATTGCGACCGGATAGGAATCGTGAGATGGAAGGGGCGTTGAATTCACGTCCAGTGGATCGGCGTAATAGACGTCTTCGATACCGCTAATAAACGGCTCCAGAATGTCGAGTTTAAAATCTTCTATTAGTTTGACATAGGCGGTCTCGGCAATAAGCCGGTTGATCATTTCATCGTTGAATGGTTCCGAAACATTTTTTACCCCCAGAAAAGTTAATCCGAGCACCGGTGCCTTACCCGAACCGGGCTGGCGAAGGGACACCTGAAAAATAGCGCTTGCCCAAAATTCGATTTCAAACAGCACATCACTGGTCTGACCGGCAAAGCTGATTTTAGGTTTGGCTATCCCGCCAAAATTCATTAAGATGACAGGTTCTTGTGTCGATCCGCGAGATTCAAATTCCAACTCGGGTGGCGTAATGTCAAAATCGATGCGAATCTTCGCTTTTAGTTCCTCGAAGAAACTGATCTCTTCGTTTAAACTCACATGCCTTAAATTAGCATTGTGCTCATATATTCCCCTTATGATGTCTTGAAATAACTTCAACGAGGTGCCAACGACAATCTTTGCATTTCCAATGTCCATGATTAGAGTTCCTTTGTTTGAGTTGGTTTGTTCTATCCCATGGGGCGAAGGCGCAGAAGCGCAATCCGCCGGTTGCTTATCTTATTGTTTACTTTATGCCCAACAAAGCTCTTGTTGTTTCCGTAAAAGTATCTATATCAATCTCGGAAATGACAGAAAAAAATTCTTTCCTGCTCATGATCTCTTCCCCCGCCGTACTAACACTGAAACGAAAACTATCTCCATAAATTTCCACGTCACGGTTTTTATACGATCCATTGTTATATTCTCGCAATGCAGCTTTGCGTCCAAGAAGATTGATAACGATATAGCCGATTTTCTTATCCCCGACAGACGTAGTTCCAAAATCGGATGAACGGTTGTTATAGTGAGAGGCAACTGAAATGTCGATCTTAACGTTCGCACCTTGATACCTGGACATGCAGTACACGCTTGCGCGGGAACCCTGGATCGTAACGTCCATCCCCGTACCATTATTAAATGGCTGGTGACAGGTTGTGAGAAAACTTTTGTTGGGGAAAGTTTCTCGAAAAACTTTTTCAATTGCTTCCTGCCTGGGCGATTTGTCTTGTGCGAATGTGTCTAAATCTGCGCATAAAAAGAATACAACGATGATCAGGAACAACAATTTCACTCCACGAATTATTCTCATCTTTCCTCCTGTGCTGGTGAGTCTATAGTTTTCTAAAGCCGAGAGCAATCATAGTGGAAACCCGTTTTTACCGTCATTTTTACTCCGAAGACAGTTTGTATACTGCTGCTTCTTTCTTTTAAAATATCAGCAATTGATCCCACTCTGTAGATAACTCATTTCTCAGTGGTGAAGGTGCCGAGTCCACTGAAGAAAATGGTGTACGCCCGGCATGGGCGTGAATTTATGGGGTGCAAGCCCCCTGTTTGTGAACCGCAATAGCGAGTGGTACACAGTTAGAGAGCGAATATAAAATCAATCAAAAACCTTACGGTCGAAGATTCCCACTACTTATAGCGGGAATCTTTAATCCTGTTAATGGTTAATTTCATTAGCATAAACACTATCCGATGGCAAGGGCAGAATCGTGAGGTTTTGTCTGAAGGCGGAGCGAAGCCGAAGGCGAAAGCAACTGAAAGGAGCGGCCAACCCTAAGTGCAAGGCTATGAGCCAAGCCTGTCCCGGACTTGATCCGGGAAACAGAAACAGTATATAATGCAGCCTCCGGGTGAGTTAGCACAACATAACGAAGCCCAGGATTCAGGGAATAGGGTAAATACTGCGGTTGTGTAGCGAAAGTTCACGTTCTTATCCGGGGAGATCTGCCTGAAGCGAAAGCGCATCTGGCGGCAACTTCCGATGTTATCAGGAAGAAGAGCAGTTGTTTGTAAGCCTAAGTTTCTATTTTCATTTCAGATATTAACTATAAAACTAAAGGGCGTACCCAATACCCCTCTCGGCTTCACCGAGTGCGCTCATTGTGTGGCCCCAGGAATGTTTGGTTTGACCACCGCCATGTAAGAGCAGCACCGGTTTACCGTTCCACTGCCCCTCGACATCCGCATATAGTTCTAATGAATTCCCGGCTCGAAAACGCACAGGGTAACCGCATTTGGAATTAATATACCATTTTATAGTTTGTGAAACACCCAAACCGTCATGCCGGACTTGATCCGGTATCCAGAACCCAATGTAATTACTGGTTTCCGGCCTTCCAGACTGTGTCGTAATATTATTTGCAGTACAAAATTTAAACGTTCTTTGACAAAAAATATTAGAAATCAGTTTCTAAAGATAAATCGGGATAATTTC